>JBDKJK010000059.1:0-4149 GCA_039796675.1 Chloroflexota bacterium | reverse complement strand
CGGAGGTGTAAAGGATGAATAGCGGGTCTTCTGCATCCATTTCTTCGGTGGCGCATTTTCCATTGGCAATTGGTAGTTGACACAGGTCGTGATACCAATGATCGCGCCCGGCTTCCATGGTTACTCCATTGCCAACCCGCCTGACCACGATCACATTTTCAACACTTGGACATTTCTTGAGCGATTCATCTACAATCGCCTTGAGTTCAACCACTTTGCCGTTCTGGTATGAACCATCACAGGTAATAACCAGTTTAGACTTGCTATCTTCAATACGACCTTGCAGCGAGTCTACCGAGAAACCACCAAAGACCACCGAGTGGATTGCACCGATCTTGGCACATGCTAGCATCGCAAAGACGATCTCAGGAACGCGCCCCATGTAGATAGTTACACGGTCACCTTTGACGATGCCCATGGCTTTGATGATGTTCGCCATGCGCGAAACTTCGCGATTCATGGCGAAGTACGAAAACGTACGTTCAGACTTTCCGTCTTCTGATTCCCAGATGAGGGCAAGTTGATTCTTGCGATGTGTTTTGAGATGGCGATCTACCGCGTTGTGAACGATATTGGTGCGCGCGCCGACAAACCATTTATAAAACGGGGCTTTTGAATCATCCAATACCTTATCCCACTTTTTATACCATTCCAATTCAGAGGCTTCCGCAGCCCAGAAACCTTCCAGATCTTTATCAGCTTTCTCTGCCAGCGCATCCCAATCTTTCAAACGAGCCTGCGTCACGACCTGCTCAGATGGATAATAGACTTCGCCTTCCATTTCCTTCTTCTTCGCCATGCCTGCCTCCTGAGTTGAAAAAATATTGCGTTATTTTAATCCCATTTTTGCAAAAAGACCTCGGAGGTTTTCAAAACCACCGAGGTCTAAATCTATTCCACCCAATCCAAAATCTTGTAATACATTCCGGCAAATGGCAAGAACCACGGGCTGCCGTTGTACAACCCCAGCGGCGCAGACGGAAAATCAAACTTCGCAAACGGGTGATTCTTGATCGTTCCCTTCATCATGGCTTCAGCAACCGTTGCGCCCAAATAAGTTGCCATCGCCACACCATGCCCGGCATAGCCCAAGGAGTAGAACATCCCATCCTCTTCACCCACATGCGTCATCTGGTCGAACGCAAAATCAAGTGTGCCGCCCCAAACATATTCCACTTTCACATCTTTCAATTGTGGGTAGATCTTGATCATCTCGCGTTGTAAAATCTCACCGCTTTGCGCGATCGTGTTTTCATTTTCAGGGAAGAACGCCGCGCGCCCGCCAAAGATCATGTGGTTATCCCACAGCCGAAAATAATTCAAGAAATGTTTGTAATCAAAGATCATTCTATTCTTCGGATTAAGCTCATGCGCCAATTCATCTGAGAGGCGTTCCGTTGCAATGATGAACGAGCCAATCGGGATAATCTTCTTTTGAAGTTTCTTCGTCGTCCCACCCGTATACCCAGATGTCGCCACCAAAACGGTTTCCGCTTCTACATTCCCTCTGTCTGTTTGGATGACACTTGCACCTGCACTTGCGCCAGTTGCAAGTGCAGGCGAGAACCGGTTCTCTCTCCGCTCAATTTTGGTCACCCGCGCTCTCGCGCAGAGTGTTGCGCCCGCCCGAGCTGCCGCACCCGCCAACCCCGTCACATATTGAGCCGGGTTCAACCCGCCACTGACCTCATCCACCAGCGCGCCGTGATAAACATCCGTGCCGATCTCACTGTGAAGGTCTTTTGGCGAAACGAGCCGTACGTTGTGATTGAACTCTTTTGCCATGAAGTCCACTTCGCCTTGCAGAGAATCATAATGCTTGGGCTTGTTCGCCGTCAGTAAGTGACCATATCTAGAGAAGCCGCAATCTATATTTTCTTCTTTGACGATTTGTTCAACGATATTCACTGAATCTAACGAACATTGAAACAATTCCTTTGCCAAATCCCGCCCATAGTTTTTGATGACTGTTTGCATGGCAGGCTTGAGCCCGGTCAACGTCATGCCGCCATTGCGTGAACTTGCGCCCCAGCCAATGGTCTCCGCTTCGAGGACTACCACGCTCACGCCTTGCTTTGCCAACGTCCGTGCTGCGCTTAACCCCGTATACCCGCCGCCGATGATCGCTACATCTGCTTTTTTGGGGATGGGGGTGAGGTCTTTGTCATCCGGCATTTGGACAGTGGTATGCCAGTAGGTGTGTTGTTTCATTTTGCCTCATATGGACAATGGACCTTTGACGATTGACCATAGAACTTCCATCGTCCGTTGTCTATCGTCAATCGTCTGTACCTAGTATCTCTTCCCAGTTTAATTCCTTGAACGCCTCTTGCAGGCGATGACCATCGTCCACGACGATGTACTTCAAGTCTGTGAAGAATTTCTCGGCGTATTCGCGTGCCTCATCGAGCGGAACGACATCATCCGCCGTCCCGTGGATAACGGTTGTGGGCACAGAGACAGGCTCGAGCTTAAGATAAGAGCCGAAGGGGTCTTTCATCAAAGCCGGGGCGAGCAGAATCAGTTTGCGGACGTGAGTCGGTTTTTGACAAGTGAAAACCGTCCCCATTAATCCACCCAGAGACGAACCGATGATCGTCCAGCCTTTTTTGCGACCGATGATCTTTTTGAGCTGCGCCATGCGTTCATCGAAGTCGCCGGTGAAATCGGGCGTGACCATGCCGGGGAACTTCTCGGCGAACTGACGGGCTTTGCCGCTTTGGCTGTTGCTGTCTGAGCCGTGGAGGTAGATGATGCGGGAATTGTCCATTTTCTTTTTTCTCGGCTTGTGCGCTGGTTTTGCTTTTTCTTCCGGTGGCGCGTTTTCGTCAATAAAGTCATCGGGTTCGGCGGGTCTGGTAATGACCAGTGATTGCGGACGGAGCAGATCGCGCAGTTCCTTTTGCAAAGGCGGCGGGAAGTCTGGTGAGATGCGCCGCATGGTGACAGCGGTCATTTGATTCTCGGTGGTGCTGAGAATATGCTTGAGCATGAAGATGGTCTCGCTGGCAGATGCGCGATACAGCGTGACGATCAGGTCAGTGAGATCGTATTGCAAAGTGGACGGAGCTTCTTCGACGATGGGCTCAACTATGTCGAAGATGGCTGGTAGATTTTCAAAGTCGGAGTCCGCGATCATGGGGATGAGCGCTTGAATGCCGTTCGACCAGGTACGAGAGCGCTCAGGGTGCAAATACTCGCGCACTAGAGCAAGGAATTGATTGGGTGTTTCCTTGCGCATGCGGGTGAGACTGGTCGTGAGCAATGCCACGCGCACTTCGGGGTCGCGAATCTGTTGTGTCCATGCGGTGATGCGCGGGAGCAGGCGTTCTTCCTGCGGTGGGATTCTGCCGAGTAGATATGAAGCGAGCAGACGCGTTTCGAGTGCGCCTTCATCCCAGAGTAGGTCGGCGAGTTCGAGCGCGAAGTGTGGATTCTCTTCGGCTTTGAGACGCAGTTCGTTTTGGATTTGAGTTAAGACAGCAGGGGGAGTGCGATAGGTTTTGAGGTTCGAGCCCGGAGCGACATTCTCCACGGTGCGGAGTGTGTAGTTGACGTAGAATTCCAATATCTCGCGCAAATGCTTCATGAACTCGTCTGGCAGAAAGAAGA
Source organism: Chloroflexota bacterium (assembly GCA_039796675.1). Classification (GTDB taxonomy): domain Bacteria; phylum Chloroflexota; class Anaerolineae; order Anaerolineales; family Villigracilaceae; genus Villigracilis. Next base: position 537 of record JBDKJK010000059.1, on the reverse strand, counting down.
AGTCTGCCAGACGGGCGGCTTGTTTGCGGAGGCGGGTCAGGTCAATGGCGGGCATGGGGGAGAACAGTAATCAGTGAACAGTTATCAGTAATCAGGTTTCGGTTAAATTGAAGGCTTTGAAGAATAATTTTTTGTAAACCATTCTACCAGTTGAGGTTGGTTAACCTTTGCAATCTCTGACTCGGAAAGCGTTTTGTGATAACTCATCAGCCAGCGTTCTTGAATAATGGTTGTTCCGCCGCTTTTTGCCCTTACTAAAAATTCATTGGGTTGCAAATCCCGTAATTTATCATCTGCTGATTCAATATTTATCTCAGCAGTAGATAAACCTTCTCGTATCTTTTTTCGGTCGCGGTCCGTTTGAAGTCTGCTTATCATCCAAGTTTGGCAATTGCTCAAACCTTTGTAATCAACATCGCCGGGGTTTTGGGTGGCGAAAATACAACTTAATCCAAATGCGCGTCCTTTACGAAGAAGCACATTGAGTCCAGATTTTGAGGGGGGATCATAAGGATGGCTGGGGAAGAAAGCATTACG
>JBDKJK010000058.1:0-3982 GCA_039796675.1 Chloroflexota bacterium | reverse complement strand
AGCGCTGTGACGATTTTATTGATGAGAACAAAAAGATCTGGGAAATGATCGGACCGTATTAAAAAATACTCTTGTCGGGGCTGAGCCCCGACAAGAGCAACATCAACTTTCCAAAACGCGTTGAATATGCTCAAGAGTCTGGCGTGAGTTCATGATAAATGTATGGATGCTTGGCACATCAACCACTTCAACACCTGAGCCGACATACGTATCCTGCACACTCATCACACCATCATTGGGTTCATCACCATAAGGCAGCCATGAAGCCCGCGGTCCGCCAGAGCCTGCAATGACCGTGGTAGGCACAGTCGGCATGGGAAGTTCCTGATAAAAATCTGCGCTCAATACTCTTTGTCCACAATCTGTTGTAAGATAACGGTATAAAAAATTTCGTTTTGCAATAGGCGCCATACGCGGAGGTTGATTCGGAGACGCCAACATGATCAAATGCCTTGGAAGATAATCTTCCAAAGCCGGCAGGCTGGCACGCGCAAGCAGCCCACCCATCGAATGACCGATCAAGGCATACGGCTGGTTATGAGGCAGCCCCTTGACCGTTGCCACAAGCCGTTGGACAATATCTACAAATTTTTCTGTACGGGTGTAATATCTGAAATACCCCACAGCATGCCCAAACCTGCCAAGCCGAAAGCCAAGCAGGCGCATGGCATTGGTCGTCCGCCCCTGACCATGAAGTAATAAAATGTTCATGTCGCTTAACTTAGATCAGAGAACATGTCGTCCCTGTCGTTATCATCCAAAGAACTGGTTGAGCCAAACAATAACATGTCGGCAGGTGTAAAAGTAGAAGCAGCGATCGGCAATGCTACGGGCATCTCCAAGCCTTGCTGGCAGGCAAGACAAATGCGTCCTTCTTTTGTGGCATTGGTATGTTCGTCGCAAAACCCACGCCCACATTTGACACATGATCCCAATGCCGGGTTCTCGCATTGATGCGGCACAAGATAACCGATAATCATTTCACACTTTTTTGCCATTGAGACCTCTTTTGTCATTGCGAGGAGCCGCTCTTTGGCGACGAAGCAATCTCAATATTGCGTTGGAGATTGCTTCGTTGGGAAGAACACCCTCCTCGCAATGACGGGAATATAAAATGAATATTGCTTTGCTTAGCGAAAAGTATACACCAGACCTCGGCGGGCTCGCAATCTCAACAGGACGATTGGGGGATTCGTTAACTGCGGCTGGACATGACGTCCGCCTCTTTGCCCCGACCTTGAGCCTGCCACCCACCATCAAGCAGACTCAACGCTCAAACGGAGTCCACGTAACGCGCTTTGGCGCGCACAAACGCGTGGACGATACCCTGGTCGATTGGTTCGAGCTGATCGTGGAAGAACACAAGCGTGAGCACTTCGATCTTATCCATGCTTATTTTCTGCCTATGGCGGGATTCGTCGGCACGTATGCCGGGAAATACCTTGGCATTCCCAGTGTCGTCTCCATTCGCGGAAATGACATCGAACGCGCCGCCTTCGACCCTGGTAAATTCTCACATGTGATGTATGCCCTGCAAAATGCAAATGCCGTAACGACCAATGCAAGTATCTTGGCAAAAAAGGCAAAAGCATTTGTTGATCGGGATATCCATATTATTCCGAATGGGATCGATACGAATAAATTCAAGCCGATGGAAAAGAATGAGATTTTGGCGGAGATGTTGAAGGTTGAAGGTCAAAAGTCGAAGGTCATTGGCTTTGTTGGTGAATTACGTGAAAAGAAGGGAATGGCTACTCTACTATCTGGCTATGCGCAATTAGCAAAAACAGTCCCCACTTCCCTGCTCATCGTTGGTGAAGTCCGCGAAGGTGAAGCGAAAAGGGCATTTGAGGAATTTAGAACGACCAATCCCCAATTACCCATTACCGTCACCGGACATGTCGCCCACAAAGATTTGCCTGCTTACTATTCTTTGATGGATGTTTTCGTACATCCATCTCTGCGCGATGGCATGCCCAATGCCATTCTCGAAGCCATGGCATGTGGAGTTCCCGTCATAGCCACTCCGGTTGGCGGTGTGTTAGATGTAATTGAAGATGAGGTAAACGGACTCTTCGTGGATATAAATGATATGCAGGGGTTGGCAGAAAAAATGGCTGAGGTGTTGAAGCAGCCTGATAAACGTGAAATAATTGGCAGGTTAGCACACGAGACGGTTCTAAGTCAATATACACTTGAGAAAGAATTGCAAGCGAATCTACAAATCTATGCAAGTCTTGGAGTCACAAAATGAAACATCGGCTTGAACATGATCTTTTGGGAGAACGTGAGATTCCGAATGAAGTGTATTACGGGGTGCATACGTTGCGGGCGTTGGAAAACTTCCCTATCAGCAAAATTCCGATCAGCAACTACCCAAGCCTTGTCAATGCACTCGCCTGTGTGAAAGAAGCCTGCGCAAAAGCGAATTTGGAATTGCAGTTGTTGGAAACCGAGAAAGCAAATGCCATCATCAAAGCCTGTGAAGAAATTCGGGGAGGCGCTTTGCACGAGCAATTCGTAGTGGATGTAATTCAGGGCGGCGCAGGGACATCCACGAACATGAATGCCAACGAAGTCATTGCGAATCGAGCTTTGGAAATCCTCGGGCACGGACGTGGTGAATATAAATTCTTGCATCCGCTTGAAGATGTGAACATGAGTCAAAGCACGAATGATGTATATCCAACGGCTGTAAAAGTGGCGTTGAGGTTTTTGATCAACGACCTGATCGACGGCATGGAAGTGTTACGTCTTTCTTTTGCCGCCAAAGCTGAAGAATTCAAAGACGTCTTGAAGATGGGACGCACTCAATTGCAAGATGCCGTACCTATGACTCTTGGGCAGGAATTCAGCACCTATGCGGTGATGCTCGAAGAAGACCAACAGCGTTTACGCGAAGGGGCGTTGCTCATTCAGGAAATGAATCTCGGGGCAACCGCCATTGGTACCGGCATCAACGCGCATCCAGATTATGCTTCACTGGCACGAAAACACCTAAGTGAAATTACAGGCATTGAGTACATAACAGCTGGCAATCTCGTCGAAGCGACACAAGACGTTGGCTCGTTTGTACAACTCTCAGGTGTGCTGAAACGTGTGGCAGTAAAACTCTCAAAGATCTGCAATGACTTGCGCCTGCTGTCATCCGGTCCGCGCACGGGTTTGGGTGAGATCAACCTGCCAGCCGTGCAAGCCGGTTCGAGCATCATGCCGGGCAAGGTCAATCCCGTCATCCCTGAAGTGGTGAACCAAATTGCATTTCTGGTCATCGGCAATGATGTCACCGTCTCATTCGCAGCCGATGGCGGACAGTTACAACTCAACGCCTTCGAGCCGATCATCGCGCACAGTTTGTTTGACAGCCTCATCTATTTGCGCAATGGTTGCCTTACACTCTCAGAGCGTTGTGTGAAGGGCATCACCGCCAACCATGACCGACTCGAAGAACACATGAACCGCTCAGTCGGAATCGTTACAGCGTTGAATCCGTTTATTGGGTACGAGAATGCAAGTTCGGTGGCGAAAGAAGCGTACGCATCCAATAAAAGCGTGACGGAAATCGTATTGGAGCGTGGTCTGCTTACGAAGGCAGAACTGGATGAAATCCTCAAGCCTGAGGTGCTGACAAAACCGAGGTGGATTAAGAAGTAATTAGAGATTAGAGATTCGTTTTAAGGGCAGTAGAATGTATCTTTTGAAGTGCGTCTGAATAAGCAAAGGTGACCCATGACAACCGTATTTGATTCAACCAAAACTGTAAAGACCGAACTTGGCAAGCAGAATTACATCGCTTCGGATGAGATCGCAACCATTGTGTATCTCGCCCAAAAATTAGGCAAGCCACTTTTAGCAGAAGGTCCGGCAGGCGTGGGCAAGACCGAGTTGGCAAAAGCCATTGCCTCTGCCACAGGACGGCAGTTGATTCGCCTGCAATGTTATGAAGGCTTGGACGAATCAAAAGCATTATACGAGTGGGAAT
>JBDKJK010000057.1:0-3923 GCA_039796675.1 Chloroflexota bacterium | reverse complement strand
CGATCGATCAAAAGTTTAACGGTCGATTCCATCTCTGTGAATGTGCCATCTAGCGATGTGAGAATTTCTTGCCTGTCTTCAGAAGATGCATCCTTTAACGATGCGATCATACTTTCGCTGGTAGAAAATTGTTCCTTTAATTGGTTGACTAGGTCAAGATCCTCTTTGGTGTAGATGTATTTGATTTCGGGCGTTTCTACTGCCAGAATAAGATTATTGATCTGAATCTTTGCGAAATCGAAGCGAGTGATTTCATGAGGCGGGGTATCCAAACTACCTAGCAGGCGGGTCACTTCATTGTGGGTCAGTTGAATCTCGCGTTGAAGGTTGACAACACCCTGATTGAGGATCACAGTCTGTGTAAGACTGAGGTTGATAGTATCTCCAAGTTGCAATGCATCTCGAATGGAAAAATATAACCCAGTGGCAGTTAGCCCGATCAATGTGACGATGCCAAATATTTCAAACGGAGTAAGCATCCATCGCGTAAAGACATTCGTACGTTTTTTCATAACGAAGATTACTTGACCGTGATTTTGTAAAGTGACCAAACCCATGCAGAGTCATACGTCAGGTGGTCGAGTTCAGTAAAATCGTTGAAAGGGATGACACTAAGCAAAGGTCCATTCTTATCGATGGGCATGTATTCTCCATCTGCTTGGATAGCTATCATAAAAGGCCATTTGACCGTATCCGCAACTTTCATATCGACAGAATAATCATCCAATGCGGTTAGCATCAGGGTATCTGCGCTTTCTGATGCTCCTGCAACGTTAAGAATTTGTGAAATTAAGACCCCAGTGTAGACGATGTTCTTTTTGCCAAAAGGATCATCTACATCATATTTCACCAACCCCAAACTTTCTAGGGTAGATATGTCAAATTGCAGTCCATTATCAGAATTCTTTTGATTGATATTTCCATCCACAGTGAGGATGATCTCCCCAGTTGGGCTAGGAACCGAGTCGCCGGGTTGGATGGATGCTTCAGAAACAGTGCTATATATTGTGGGTGATTGTGTTCCTCCGCTACAGGCAACGAACAACATGGCTGTGATGAGGGTGGCAATGGATAAAAAGACCTTTTTCATTAAAATATGCTCCTCTGTTGATAAATGATTATTTGGATGGGAGTTCTCTTAAATAATTTTACCTATAAACAACATTATTTCTCATAAAAGAATTGTAAGGTTAGCTTACAATCTCTTAAATATTTTGGATCTCATCCAATGAATAAAAAATTTTTACGCTTTTCTCTTTTGCAGTAGTCACCATTAAATCTGCACCAGAGGATGCCCCGCCCACACGCAGGACCGCATCGCATTTATCAAGCAGACGTACCGCGATGGGATGAAAAATCTCGTTGAAAATCTCGTCGCCAGTTTCCTTTGAGCCCGCCAATGCAAGTAGTGGAAGTGCGAACCATTCGCCGAGAACAGGGATATGTCCCTTGCGGAAGATGGGAACGGCAAACGACTCCATAAAATGGACATTGGCTGCAATCTTCTCCGGGTCGTCATTGGTGCCAGAACGGTATGGACCAGCGATCAGAATCATCATGGGTTTCATTTATTTCTCCAGATATGACCTTGCCATCAACAATGCCGCCAGCGACTTGGCATCTGGCATTTCGCCACGCTCTGCCATTGCCAATGCTTCTTTGGCGGGAACCTTCTCCACCGATAAGAACTCATCATCGTCCGCTTCGAGCTGATTATGCTTTAAGTCGGTTGCAAAAAAGACACCCATGTATTCGGTGGAGTAACCCGGCGCGAGGTAGAACGAACCGACATGAATTAATTTTCCAGCTTCCATGCCTGTCTCTTCGCGGATCTCACGTGCGGCGCAATCTGCGAATGGCTCGTTACCATCTCGGGCTCCGGCGGGCAGCTCGAGCATGTCTATACCTGCGGCATGACGATATTGACGGACGAAGAGAATATTTCCATCTGCATCCAAAGGCACAATGACCACCGAACCGCCGTGTTCCACAATATCAAATTTGGTCTCACGACCATCTGGCGTTTTCAACGTATCGCGCCGAATTTTGAAGGCACGTCCTTGTAGGAGGGTTTCTGTTTTGAGCAATTCAAAGGATGGCATGTCAGATCTCCTTGTGTTTGATAGAAAAAAGCCCAGGTATTGTTTACCTGGGCTTTTTTGAAGTTCAACTTACGGAATTTGCAGTACCTGCCCAACCGTCAACTTTGCGGAGGCAGATATGCCGTTTGTTGAGGCAATCGCGTTAGGGTCAACATCTCCAAATGCACAGGCGATGCTATATACGGTTTCATCTCCCGAAGCCACCGTGTAAGACGCAGGATGCGGCTTCAAAGCGCGTGTGCCAGGGAAAGAACCTGAGCTTGGGATGATCAACTTGAGACCGGCATAATATACATCCGGGTTCGTCAATCCGCTTGCGGCGATCAACGCTTCAGGGTCTACATTGTAACGGCGGGCAATACAATAAGGGAACTCCCCTTCGCGCAAAACATACTCTGAGCCACTCCCAATTGCCGGTGGAACCGAGGTTGCGGCGGGAGCCGCTGTTGCAACTGTGTTTGCATTGGTTGGGGTAGAAACCGCCGCTGCCACAGTGGGGGTTGCGGTTGCGGCGTTAACTCCAGGCGTGCTAGATGCACCAGCATCTGCCTGCGGGGTGCCAGGCGTAGCTGTAACTCCGCCGCCAGCGGCTGTGGTTTGTGCGGCTTCCGTCTGCTTGGCAAACTGTTCGATCATTTCCATTGGGTTTTCAACAGAAGCGACCGGCGAAACGAACAACCCGGTGGCGATCAGGGTCGGCGTTGCGACAGGGGCAGATGAAAGGGGTTGCGTGCAGGCAGACAGAAATACTGCGGCGATCATGAAGATCGAAAAAACCTGCACACTACGATGTTTACTTGGCATATATTCTCCTCGTTCCATACTATCGCTTAAATTCATGTTACCAAATTGTTGAAGAGTCTCTTGAAAGACACTCAAATTTAATTCAGTAATGGATGCGATACTCTCTAAAAAAAGATGGTAGCACATGAAGTTTAATGCGTCAAGCCGTGCATCACGGATTGCAACCAAGCCTCAATCGAGCGGATTCAACAGCTTGCACGCCTCTTTCGGGACCCTGTGCCTGAACCTGCTCCCAAACCTGGCAGACCGCTTTGAGCGTTTTCCCACCTTCTGCAAGAACGGTGTTCGATATTTCCTCTGCTTGAGCGATCTCTCCATTCATGGCGTAGGCTTCGACGAAAACCAGCCATTCGTATGGGTCTTCAGGTTGAAGCCCCAGTGTGAGAGCTTCCTTTGCAAGTGCAGAAGTAGTTTCGTAATCGCCTTGTTGATTGGCAAGACCCGCCTTCGCAAAATAATAACACCAGCCATGCTCTGGTTCAGAGAAGAATGGCGGGCGTGCGGGCTGGCTTGGATTCGTGATGATGCGAGATGTATCTGAGAGTGAGATGGCATTCGTTAGCGAGTCGGGCAGGTGTGAGTAGATCACAAGATCGCCACGTTGCGGATCGAGCACGCGCAGACATCCGTTTTGCGGCATGTAAATGACGACGGCGTTGGAGGTATTGCTGTTGAAATTCACTGTGCGGTAGGGGTAGCGAATGGCGATATCTTTTTCGAGCGCGGGCAATGTAACTCCGCCCAGACGTTTCTCAGTATAAAGCAGCATGTAGGGAATATCGGAGCGGGTGTAATTGGGCGCATACATCCAATTAATGGGTGCCGTGAAGGAGAGGTCGGTTTCGTAGTCGATAGGCATTTGGTGGGTGAGCAGGACGGTGTTCGCTTCGAGTGCGGGCATGCGCCATGCCATTTGCCAGTAAATGTTGCGTTGTTGCTGCCAGTCTCGGCGGAAGATGTTGGCGTTGAAAAATTGCTGCCCAATGCCGAGGGCGATGAGAGCGGAGAGGATGAGCA
>JBDKJK010000056.1:0-3414 GCA_039796675.1 Chloroflexota bacterium | reverse complement strand
GGGCAGTTGCCCACGCTGACGGAATCTCCGGCTTATGGGTGTGCCATTGTGCGCGAAGTTTGATAGAATCCAATTGTGATCGAAACCAAAGAGCTCGTTATCTTTCTAGACAAAATGCACGTCTTCGGCGGGCTAGACCAGGAACAACTGGCTGGCATCGCGACAAAACTCGTGGAAAAAGATTATCCCGCGGGGGCTGTGGTCTTTAAGAGGAACGACAAACCCGATGGTTTTTATATGGTGTTTAAGGGGCGAGTGAAGGTAACCCTGCCCGACGTTGAAAAGGGTGAGCGGCAGATCGCTTCGCTTTATAAGGGAGATTACTTTGGCGAAGAAGCTTTATTAGAGAACCGCACCCGTTCTGCTACGGTGGCAGCAACAGAAGATAGTACGCTGTTGTTCCTCTCTCGCGCCGGGTTCGATTCTTTACTGACTCAATACGAAAAACTAAAACCAAATTTTCAAGTCTCGATCAAGAGCCGCAAACTGGCGCGTTCGACGAACTTTAAGTGGCTGGGCAAAAATGAGGTGATCTATTTCATTGCGCGGCGACATAAGATCCGTTTGTTTCAGGCGTTGATCGTGCCGTTCTTTGCGATGCTTGGCGCAGTTGGGCTGATCTTGATGGGCATTTTTCTTGATACCACGATCCCGCTGGCAGTCGGAGTCGCACTGGCGGTGGGTGTATTCTTGTGGGGGATATGGAATGCCATAGACTGGAGCAATGATTATTACATTGTGACCAATCAGCGCGTGATCTGGTTGGAGAAGGTGATCGGTCTACATGATAGCCGTGAAGAAGCGCCGCTGGGCACCATCCTTTCGGTGGGCGTAGAGACAGATTATCTCGGGCGCATCCTCGGCTTTGGGAATGTGATCGTGCGTACCTTTGTGGGCAAGCTCGAGTTCGACCATGTGGACCATCCGGTGCAGGCGGCGGATATGATTCGCGAATATTGGGAGCGTACCAAAGCCATTACCACCCGCAGTCAGATGGATGTCATGAAAGACACCATCAAACAGAAGCTGGGGCTTCCGATCGAGAAACGTCAGGTGGAGCTTGCACCAGTGGTGCCTGTGGATGAGGAGAAGGTTCTCAAAACCCCGTTGTGGCTGCTGGCTTTGCAAAACTTTATGCAGTTGCGCCTGGAAGATGGCGGGAAGATCACCTACCGAAAACACTGGATTATTCTGATTCGGCAGGGATGGAAACCCATTGGTCTCGCTTTGCTGCTCTTTTCGTTTGCCATCTGGCGCATTTTCAATATCATCATTTCTCCCGAATTGACTTTCTTCCGTCTTAATGCCGCGAATTTTTACGTCCCTGATTCTGCGCTCATCTATGTTTTCGTTTTGGCTTTTCCCATTGGCGGTTGGTTATGGTACGAATTTACCGATTGGAAGAACGATATTTTCATGATCACCAACGACGAAATCTTCGACGTTGATCGAAAACCTTTTGGGCAGGAAGAACGCCGTTCGGCACAGATCGAGAATATTCTGAGCACTTCGTACAAACGCAATGGCTTTATTCCGTACATCTTTAATTATGGAACGGTCAATATTTCAGTAGGTGGTACACAAATGGCGTTTGAAGATGTGATGGACCCCGCTGCGGTGCAGGCAGATATCAACCGCAGGCGGGCAGCGCGCATCACTCAAAAGAATGAGAACGCTGGCAAGGAAGACCGCGAACGCTTCGCCACCTGGATTGCCGCCTATCATCAGAATATGAACGAGTTCAACAAGCCGATCAAGGCTCCCGTTGACCCGAACAGCACCAATCCCTTCAAAGCTGCCGGGCAAGAGTTGGATGACCTGCCCCTCGGCGGAGATGACGGCATCGGTGGGGAAGCAGACCTTGGCGAAAGCGGCGGGCTGCCGGGCGATTTCTAAAGAAGTCTGGCGGGGAATGGGTAATCCAAGTATCATTGCCGCCCTACTGAAAAGTAAAACAGTAGGGGCAACTCGTTCATTAGGATGAGAGCATCCTGAGTAATATGGAAGAGTCACCCTTACCATGCACGATGAAACAGTAAAAAAGGAAAAGCCCACGTATGGCACTACGACAAATCGTTCATCTGCCCGAACCCATTTTGCGGAAGAAGGCAAAACCCGTTACCAAATTTGATAAAGACCTGCAAACTCTCATCGACGACATGTTCGAAACCATGCGCGAGGCGCCGGGGGTTGGTTTGGCTGCGCCGCAGATCAACCTGCCCATGCAATTAGCCGTGGTGGAATATGCCGAAGATGAAGATGATGAAGAACGTGAAGAAGGCGCTCCCGAACCCAAGAAAAAACAATTCGTGCTCATCAACCCTGAGATCATAAAGGTCTCTGAAGAAAAAGTGATGGGCATTGAGGGCTGTCTTTCGATTCCCGGTTTGGTCGGTGAAGTGGAGCGATACGAAGCCATTCAGGTCAAAGCGCTCAATCGCCACGGCGCCCCCGTCAAAATCAAAGTGGAGGGTTGGATGGCGCGCATCTTCCAACACGAGATCGATCACCTCAATGGTGTATTGTTCACTGATAAAGCCACCAAAGTTTGGAAGCCAGGCGAAGAGCAAGACGAAGAAACACCGCTCGATTAAAATCGGTCGAAGGTCAAAGGTCGCAAGTCAGACTTTTGACTTTCGACTTTCAACATGCATTTAAAACACCTCTCTCTCACCAACTTTCGCAGCCTCACCCGCTTGGATGCTGACCTTCCACGGCGGGCTGTTGTGTTGGTAGGGCAAAATGCGCAGGGCAAAACCTCCGTCCTCGAAGCGATTTACTTCCTCGCGGCGTTCACTTCCTTCCAAACCAATATGGACCGGCAGATTGTGAACTTTCACGAAGCGCGCAATCCGCTGGCGGTTACCCGTCTCGTAGCGGACTATCAACGCGGCAAGACCAAACATCGCTTGGAGGTTCGTCTCATTCTCGAAGCGACCGGCGCCACCGGACAACGACTCCGCAAAGAGATTCTGCTCGACGGCGTTAAGCGCAATGCCAATGATGTGATCGGTCATTTCAACGCGGTCATCTTTGTGCCGCAAATGTCACAGATCATCGAAGGCGGACCCGACGAACGTCGCCGCTATCTCAACCTGGCGTTATCGCAAGCCGTCCCTGCTTATGCGCGAACTCTCAGTGATTACACCCAAGCCCTTACCCAACGCAATGCTCTGCTCAAGGCGTTGAACGAGAACGGCGGGAACAGCAACCAGCTCGAAGTTTGGGATGAGGCGTTGGTCAAATCTGGCGCACAGATTATTCTGTGGCGCATTCAGGCGATTCAGGAAATTGAACGTCTCGCCTCACGCGTGCATCACGAGCTGACTCGTGGCACCGAAATCTTGCGCCTCGCCTATGAACCCGCCTACGACCCGCTACCCAAACCCGATGGTCAACTTGGGTTGAAACTCG
>JBDKJK010000055.1:0-3478 GCA_039796675.1 Chloroflexota bacterium | reverse complement strand
TATCGTTTCTTGAAACAGTTCACGGGCGAAGTGACGGATGAGAACGGGAATACATATACCGATACGTTTGAGATGCTGGTGCGAGACATTGACAAGGGCGTGATGACCATGGTCGACCCGATGGGCGCGTTGATGGAGCAGGCGGGCGTCATTCAGTCTGCGAAGATCGGCGATGCGGACGTGAAGTTGATGAAGGCGAATGAAGTCTATGAGTTCACGGCGCGCGAGATGAAGAGGGATCCGTTTTTGTTGTATTATGTAAAGAAAGATGAATAGAGAGTAGTCGCTATGCCCAAGATGGGACAATCTGAAATCGTATGAAACCCTACACCTCCCTCAAATCCATCCTCGCGGAATTCTTCCCTCTGCACCGCACCCTTGTTTCTGACGACCACGACAAGGCCTTGGAGATCGTCGGTTCGTACATGCCAGAGTCCTCTAACTACACCATTGAAACGTATGCGCCACTGACACAGGTATGGACGTGGAAAGTACCGGAACGATATGTGGTTCACGAGGCGTATCTTGAGATCGAAGGCGGCGAGCGGATTGTGGATTTCAAAGACAATCCACTGCACATCGTTTCGTATTCGTTGCCCGTCGATAAAGTTCTGACCTTTGAAGAACTCCAACCGCATTTGTATTTCAACGAGAAACGTCCACACACGGTGCCGTGGGTTTTCAAATATTATGAACGCAGTTGGGGCTTTTGTTTACCGAAGAATACCTTCGATAAACTGCCGCGTGATAAAAAGTATCGCGCGGTCATCAAATGCGAATTCGTCACCGACCCGGCGCAGGGATTCAAAGTTGCTACAGCGGTCGTCCACCCTGAAGGCGGACCCAACCCCGAAGTGGGCGAGTTCCTTGTGCAGGCGCATACTTGTCATCCCATGCAAGCCAACGACGATGGCGCGGGCGTGGTCAGCACCATCGAATTGGCGCGGCGCCTCGCGGAGAATCCGCTTCCGGCTGGCTCGATGAGTGTCCGCTTCTGGTTCGGACCGGAAACCATCGGCACGATCGCCTGGCTCGCGCACAACGAGTCACTCATCCCAAATCTGCACGGCGGCATTTTTATGGAAATGACAGGCAATCAAAATCAGATCGCCTGGCATCACACAAGACAGCACTCCCACTTGCTCGACCGTATCACGAATTACGTATTACGCGATACGCCTCACGAGTCCCGTGACTTCGCCGCTGCCCCCGCCAACGACGAACGCGTCATCAACGGACCGGGCGTGAACGTGCCGTGTATTTCCATCAACCGCTTTCCTTATGAAGAATATCACACCACCGACGATAACCTCGACATCATGCACGAAGATATGCTCGTAGGCGCGGCGCAAACTGCGGAGGATATCATCCGCATTTATGCCAGCAATTACACACCAAAGCGTACCTTCCGCGGACCGGTCTTCCTCAGTGGCTACGGTCTCTGGGTAGATTGGCGCGAAAATTGGGCACTCAACCGCGCCATCGAAAAGATCATGATGCGCTTTGAAGGTCAACACACGATCTTTGAAATTGCCGAACAGGTTGGCTTGGATTATTGGACGGTCCGTGATTATGTGGAGAAGTTCCGCGCGAAGGGATTTGTCAATCCGCTGCCGATTCCGTTTGAAGGAGATGTGAAATAGTCCACCACGGAGTTCACAGAGGGCACAGAGATTTAAGAGGTGTGTATGAAACAGATGAGCATCGAAGAGTTGAATAAGATTACAGAGGCGATCATTGGCGCTGCCATTGAAGTTCACCGAAATCTTGGTCCGGGTTTGCTTGAGTCTGCTTATCGTGAGTGTTTGAGGTACGAGTTGCTGCAACGAGGTTATGAAGCGTTCCAAGAGGTCACTCTTCCTTTGACTTACAAAGGCGTGGAACTTGATTGCGGTTATCGCCTCGACCTATTGGTCAATGACGCAGTAATTGTCGAAATCAAGTCTGTGGATAGCCTTGCTCCTATTCATGAAGCGCAACTGCTGTCGTATCTAAAGATATCTGGTGGCAAGATCGGCTTGCTGCTTAATTTCAACGTGAAAATGCTCAAACACGGCGGCATTAAGAGACTCGCCAATTAGCCTCCTCTATTAAACTCTGTGCCCTCCGTGCTCTCTGTGGTAGATTCTTTTATATGCCAAATAAAGTAGTTGCCATCATTCAAGGACGCATGTCCTCTTCCCGGTTGCCGGGGAAAATTCTTGCCGATGTAGGCGGACAGCCGATGTTGAGTCGGGTGTACGTCCGCACGGCTAGAGCGAAGACGCTTGACGAGGTCATTTTTGCTACGACAACAGACGCCTCAGATGACCCGGTGGCGGAATACTGCGACTTCTCGGGCATTCCCTTCACCCGCGGCAGTTTGTACGATGTGTTGGACCGCTACTATCAAGCCGCGAAAGAAGCCAAAGCGGATGTAGTCATCCGCATCACAGCCGATTGCCCGGTCATTGACCCAGAGTTGATCGATAATGTGGTCAACACCCTGCTTGAAGATGAATATGATTTCGTCTGTAATCGCCTCCCGCCGCCGTGGACGAGAACATACCCAATTGGTCTGGATGTAGAAGCCTGTACCTTCAAGGTTTTGAAGAAAGCATGGAAAGAAGCCAAAGAGCCCCAACACCGTGAACATGCCATGCCGTATTTCTACGAAGGCGTGCAACTGACAAACGTCAACCGCCAACTACAAACTGGCACTTCTCCCCGCGGATATAATATCGCCCTGTTGCACCACACCACCGATTTCGGCGATTATCGTTGGACAGTAGATACTCCCGAAGATCTCGAATTCATGCGAGAAGTGTATTCTCGTTTTGATGAGCGTGATGATTTCACCTGGAAAGAAGTTTTAGATTTGGTTCACGATAATCCCGAATTAGCAAAGATTAATGAGGGTGTGCAACACAAGACCCTCAAAGACCTCGACGAACGAGCCACTGGTAACTGATCACTGTGTCACTGATTACTTTATTTTCCGCCCCCAAGCCTTTCACCAATCCGCACATTGCGATGATTCAGCGCAACGCCATCAAGTCTTGGACGTTGTTACCGGATGTTGAAGTCATTTTGCTAGGCGAAGAGCAAGGTCTCGCTGAAGCTGCCAAAGAACTTGGCGTGATGCACATCCCTCACGTAGAGCGCAACCCCAATGGTGTGCCGTTGATTTCATCCATGTTCAAACTGGCTCTTGAGAACTCAAACAGTGAGTTGCTTTGCATTATCAATGCCGATATGGTCTTGATGCCCGATTTTGTGGAAGCGGCGAAGCAGGTCAAAGGTCTAAGGTCTGAGTTTGTTCTGTTGAGTCAGCGTTGGGATTTGGACGTGACTACCTCCATTGATTTTTCGGGAGACTGGAGCCGCGGTCTGCGGTCCACGGTCAATGGTCAGGGTCAGCTTCATCGTCCCGCCGGAAGCGATTTTTTCCTTTTCCCAAAATCCTGCTACGCCGACATCCCGAATTTCACCATTGGTC
>JBDKJK010000054.1:0-5058 GCA_039796675.1 Chloroflexota bacterium | reverse complement strand
GGGGTTAGTGGCGATATGCTTTTGAATGATCGCATCTACGCTACCCTCACACTTGATTCTGCGGTCAACCTCATTGTCACGGCATTTTTGATCACAGTATTGGCATCGTTATACCCGGCTCACATGGCATCTCGTATGGAGCCTGTTGAAGCCTTGCGCGGCGCGCAATAAAGGAAAGGAAAAAATAAAATGGAAGTCGCAAAAGTTACGAACGTTACTCGCTTGTATAAGATCGGTCAAATGGAAACCCGCGCATTGAATGGCGTCAGCCTTGGCATCAACGACGGCGAGTTTACAGCACTGGTAGGTCCCTCGGGTTCAGGCAAGACCACTCTCTTGCAACTCTTCGGCTGTCTCGACCAGCCTACCTCTGGCAGTGTGGTGATCAATGGCAAGGAAACCACCAACTTAAATCGCAATCAACGTGCCGACCTGCGCAAGGAAACCATCGGCTTCGTCTTTCAATTCTTTGCACTGATCCCGACTCTGACAGCCTATGAAAACGTGGAAATGCCGCTCTTATTGACCGGTAAAAGCGCGTCTGAACGCAAGCAGCGCGTTATGGATTTGCTCAGTGCGGTAGACCTTTCAGATCGTGCGCATCACCGCCCCGATCAACTTTCAGGTGGACAACAACAGCGCGTTGCTGTTGCCCGGGCGCTGGCGACAAATCCCAAAATGATCCTCGCCGATGAACCGACCGCCAACCTCGACACTACCAATGGGGAGCAGGTGATGGAGATCATGAAAAAGTTGAATACGGATACTGGCGTGACCTTTGTGTTCGCCACACATGATCCACGAGTTATCAAATACGCTTCGCGAGTCGTCACCCTCGAAGATGGTGTGATTGTGAAGGATTCAAAAGGGTAGTCGTCTTTATAGACAAAACCTTTGCAAAAACTGTGCAATCTGATATAATCTGGACATATCACGGATTACACAGTTTGGAGAAATTAAGAATGAAGAAAGTCTTTTTGGTAGTTGTTAGTGTGCTGGCGATCACATTGTCAGCGTGTGGTCAGGCTCAGGAAGCAGAAGCAGTTCCCACCGTCGTGTTGGAGGCGGGCGAAGCTTCCCCCTCCAATGAAAGCCAAACCTCCAGCGGAGATTCGGTAGCGGCATCTGGCGTCGTGGTTCCGTTGCAAGATGCAAATTTATCTTTTACCAACGTCGGTCGTGTGACTGAAGTTAATGTAAGCGTTGGCGATAAAGTGAGTGCGGGCGATGTGTTGGTGAAGCTCGATACTGCCATTTTAGAAGCACGCGTTCGCGAAGCCGAAGCCAACCTGGCGTATGCCCAGATCAGCCTTGAGTATTTGATCCGCAACGTTGGGTGTAAAGGCGTGAATTGTGCTCCATTTCAACAACAGTTGGATGTCGCCAATAATGACGTTGCCAAGGCTCAAGCCTTAGTGGACTCTGCCAAGGCGGTCCTCGCCGCTCAATCGGATCTGACCGCGCCGTTTGCTGGTACCGTTATATCGGTTGATATCTCCCCGTATGAGACGGTCACCCCCGGGCAGGTCGTGATTGTGTTGGGTGATCTTTCCAAATATCAGATCGAAACCACCGACTTGAGCGAACGCGATGTGACTCAAGTGCAAATCGGTCAGCCTGCCACGGTTTTCATCGAAGCCTTAAACGAAGACTTCTCAGGCACCGTGGTGGATGTGGATCGTATCTCTTCTGAGATCGGCGGCGATGTAGTCTATAAAGTGACTGTTGAATTGGATGAACAACCGGCTGGCTTGCTTTGGGGCATGAGCGCCGGTGTTGAAATTAGCGTGGGCGAGTGAGGCCGGCATGAAACGAACGTTGTTTCTTTTAGCTGGCTTGCTCTTGCTCACAGCTTGTGCCAGCCCAGCACCTGCTGAATCCGCTGCCACAGCCGCACCAACAGAGGAAGAAGTTACCTTTTCTTCGCCAGATGCCGTTATTGCCTCTGCAGATGTAGAGCCGACTCAGGTATCACACCTCGGCTTTACGCTTTCGGCGTTGGTTAAGGAAGTTGCTGTTACTGAAGGTGACCTGATCAAAGCTGGCGATACTCTGATGGTCTTGAACACACCCGACCTTGAGTATGCCGTTATATCTGCTGAAGCGAATTACAATGCTCGCGCTCAGGCGGCTCAATTGCAAAAAGCCGATAAGGTTTTGTATATTGACCCAAACACAGGCAAGAAGAGCTGGTATAGCCTGCCGCGTGAGGTGTTCTTGAAAGCCCAGGCGCAAGCCGACCAGGCAAAAGCTGCCTGGGATGTTTCCTCTGCTACCTTTGCTCAATCTACCCTAACCGCGCCTTTTGATGGAGTGGTTGTCGATGTTGCTGTAATTCCCGGCGAGTTGGTTCAGGCGAATCAAGTTGTCATCACCATCGCCGACTTGAACAACCTGAAAATCACCACCACCGATTTGAGCGAGCGTGATATTGTTCGTGTGAAGCTCGGTCAAATCGTCAGCATTTACATTGAAGCATTGGATGTGACCATCTCGGGGAAGGTCATTCAGATCTCACCCAAATCTGAAACTGTCGGTGGAGATGTGGTCTACCCCGTCACCATTGAATTGGATGAACAGCCCGATGGCTTAATGTGGGGCATGAGCGCCGAAGTGGAAATTTCAACCAAGTAATAAAAAGTCCCTGAGTTCTCAGGGACTTTTTATTACTCTTTATCTTTCATGATCGTTTGTAAGACGGTCAGTAACCCAACCCAACCTGTCTCTTTGCCAACATAGGCATCGCAACCGGCATCTCTGCCGCGTTTTTGGTATTGAGCGTTACTATGCATCGATAAAAGCACAACCAACGAGGGATCCGGCTGGGCTTTTAATTGACTCGTCACAGCGAACCCATCCATGTCGGGCAGTTCCACATCTAGAATGACCAGATCGGGTTTTAGGTTGACCGCCATTTGTAGAGCTTGGCTGCCTGTGGGCGCTTCGCCAATGACGGTCAACCCGGGTTCATCTTCCAGAAGCCATCGAAGGCTTTCCCGAACAGCAGAGGCATCGTCTACGATCAGGATGCGTATTCCATGCCTTGCAAAGTTGGTGGGATGCATACGATGAATCCTCAGTTGAAGAGAGGCATGGATTCATGGAAGGTCACCTTATGGACGGAAAGCACCAATGACCATTTGCGCGGCAGAAGTGGCTGGGTCACCTTCGCCCCATGCAAGGAAGATGGTGTCTGCTGAGGTAACTGCCGAAAGTTCGAAGTCTGATAGGGTTTTGTCGAGGTTGAAGCCATCGGCTGGGGTATCCAGCGACCAGGTTCCAGTTTGGGGGTCTGAGGCGAGGTGTCGCATCTGAATTTCGAACTTGCCCGTGCCATCATCTTCCAACCAGGCAACATAAGGCACATTCCCGAGGAACACAATGATGGGTGTGCGAGCATCATGATTTGGGTCCACGTTCAAGCTGCCGCCGACCTGAATAAAGCTATTGCGTGTGCTCGTATCGAGGCGAGAAACAAAGATCTGCCACTTTCCATTTTGACCGATCTCGGGCCATGCGATCCACGGGACGGTGCTTTCGCCAGCGACGGTGCTGCCCGCTGCCATCGAAGCATCTTTGGCATCGTTGAGCGGATTGATGTTCAATGAACATTTGGTTTCATCGTTCGGGTCGCAAGGCGGCACGTTGATCCATTTGAAACCACCGGGGCTTTTGGGGTCTGCTACGCCGCGTGCTGTAAAGATACGGCTGGGTTCATCGCGACCAACTTCATGCCATGTCACCCACGGCACAGAGTTGGCAGTTTCAGCGAACACGCCGGTAGGATTCTCAGAGACGCGGAAACGATTCACATTCAAGGTTTGCTCGCCATCTTCTTTCACCTGCCCAACCGTTTCCCATTTGAAACCGCCAATGGCAGTTTCATCTTTCACACCTTTGGCAACGAAGATCTGCACAGACGAAGGATTCACATTTGAAACTTCTTCCCACGCTACCCACGGCACGGGCGGGGTGCCCAACTCGGTGGAACCGGAAAAGATAAATGGATCAGTAGCCGCGCGCTCGGTGGAGAGATTGATGCTGGCTTCGCCGCCGCCTCTGTCTTGACCGGCTTGCTGCCATAAGCCTGTCTCTGCACTGAAGCGACTCGCAAACACCTGGGCAACATTCCCAAAGCCTGGGCTGGGTTCAGACCAAGCCACCCACGGCACAGAATTGTTTTCACCAGAGACTGTGATGGTGGGAGAGTCAGCTAATACGTTGGTATGGACGTTGATCGATGCGCCCAAAGGCTGAAAGGCATCGCCCGTTAAGCGGCTGGCAAAGATCTGGCGCACTCCGCCCGAAGAATTCTCAGACCAAACCACAAGCATGTTCTTGTCTGCATCCAATGTAAGGAAAGGTTGCTGCGCCGCCTGCGTTTTATCGCGATTGGCTGCTCCGAGGATCGTATAGGTTGGTCCGGCAGGAGCCGCTTCTGTGGCGGGTGCTTCAGTTACGGCTTCTGTTGGAGCCGCTTCGGTGGCGGGTGATCCGCCGCAGGCTGCCAAGATCAGGCTGACGATCAGGAAAGTCATCCAAATTCTTGTTCGTTTGAATTTGTTCATTTTATGCTCCATTCAAGCAGAGTGAGGTGGGTCACTCTGCTTGAAACTGATGGTGAGATTACGGGTTGATCGGCTCGGTCGTGATATCGATCGATTTGATGAATTGCAGTAATGCGGCTTGATTTGCAGGGTCATCGAGCAGACCCGTCACACCGCCTGCTTCACGATGTGTCTGATTTTCCAGCACACATTCGAGGGTGGGGCAGGAGCCGTTGTGGAAGTAAGGCGGGAAGGCAAAGATACTCAAGAGAGATGGCGGGTTGAAACCCAGTTGCCCAAGCGCTTGTGCATTGTTCGCATTCTTTTCGATGGCGTTTGTCGGGTCGAAGGTGCCAACGATTTGCAAGAAGCGTGAAAGCTGACCAACCGGCGGTTCGGGGGGTGTTCCTGCTGTGACGGTTTCAGGGAATGGAGAAACCCGTGCGTAATCGACCTGAGGCGTTGACCACTTCGCACCGCCATGACATGCCTGGCAATTCGCCTGAGTGAA
>JBDKJK010000053.1:0-2762 GCA_039796675.1 Chloroflexota bacterium | reverse complement strand
GGTTCGGGCAAAACGACCTTGCTCAAACTGCTGATGGCGCAACTCCAACCGCAGACGGGTGAAGTCCGCCACGGCACGAATCTCGACATCGTGTACTTCGACCAACTCCGCACTCAGCTCGACGAATCCAAATCCGTGCTCGACAACGTCGGGCAAGGACGTGACACCGTCACCATCAACGGGCGCACGCGCAACCTGATGGGTTATCTCGAAGATTTTCTTTTCAGCCGAGACCGTGTCCGCGCGCCCATCACGGCGCTTTCGGGCGGCGAGCGCAATCGTCTTCTGCTCGCGCGTCTCTTCGCTCAACCTGCCAACCTGATAATCCTCGACGAACCCACCAACGATCTCGATATCGAAACGCTTGAAATTCTCGAAGACCTGCTACTCGATTACGAAGGCACGCTTCTGCTCGTCAGCCATGACCGCGCCTTTTTGAATAACATCGTCACCAGCACCTTGATTCTGGATGGCTCTGGCGAAGTGAAAGAATTCATTGGCGGATACGAAGACTGGCAAAAACAATTGGATGCAAGTCCCGCCTCGAAACCGACGCCTAAGCCTGTTCAGTCTACCCAAACAGAATCCAGGCCTGAAGTTAAGTCTCGCAAGCTGAGCTACAACGAGAAGCGCGAGCTTGAGGAACTTCCCAAACGCATCGATGCTCTGGAAACTGAACAGCGCGAACTTAATCTAAAAATGGAAGCACCCTCCTTTTACCAACAGGAAGGCGCGATCATCACCCAAGCCGTCGAACGGCTGGACCAGATCCACAAGGAACTTGCACAGGCTTATGAACGTTGGGGCGAGTTGGATGGATAATCTTGACGATGGACCATCGACCACTGACCATGGTCTATCGTCCATCGTCAATGGTCGTTTCACTTCCTCACATGCCCATCACCAAGGATGACCCACTTATAAGTAGTCAACTCTCGCAGCGCCATCGGACCGCGCGCGTGAAGCCGCTGCGTGGACACGGCAACCTCTGCGCCTAACCCCAATTCAGTCCCATCCGTGAAGCGCGTGCTGGCGTTGACGTACACCGCCGCCGAATCCACTTCGGCGATGAAGCGTTGAGCATGCTCGTCGGTGCGGGTGAGGATTCCGTCTGAGTGGGCGGTGCTGTGTGCAGCGATGTGGTCGATGGCTTCATCGAGTCCGGTCACAACTTTGAGTCCAAGCACAAGCGAGAGCCATTCGGTATCGAAGTCTTTTTCTCCGGCAGGGAGAACAGTTTCATGATGAAGCATGCCCGCGGCGTTTGGTTCTGCTCGAAAAGTGACACCAGCCGGGGCGAGATGATCAACTACTTTCGGTAAAAATTCTTTAGCAATATCAAAATGAACAAGCACAGTATCGAGTGCATTGCACACACTGGGACGTTGGGTCTTGGCGTTGTGAATGATTTTCAATGCGGCGTCTTGGTCGGCAGTAGCATCCACGAAAAGATGACAAATGCCAATGCCGCCGGTGATGACGGGGATGTGACTGTTCTCGCGGCAGAACTCATGCAAGCCTGCGCCGCCGCGTGGGATGATCATATCGACATAATCGCGCAGGTGCAGCAGGTCAAGCACGAGGGCACGGTCGTGGCTGTCAATGAATTGAATCGCGTCAGCAGGGACGTCACTGGAGGCAAGTGCCTTTTGCAGAGTTGCGATCATGGTGCGATTGGTGTTCAAGGTTTCACTGCCGCCGCGCAAAATGGCGGCGTTTCCGCTTTTGATGGCAATGCCTGCCACATCCACTGTGACGTTGGGTCGGGCTTCGTAAATCACGCCCAACACGCCCAATGGCACGCGCTGTTTTCGGATATGAAGTCCGTTCGGCTGAGTCGACTCTTCAAAGATTTCACTGACGGGGTCAGCAAGGTCAGCCACGAGTCGCAGGCTGTGAGCGATGTCTGCCAGGCGGGCTTCGTTCAACATCAGTCGGTCGATCATTGCGGGGGTGAGACCTGCTGCTTTGGCAGACTCCACGTCGCTCAAATTTGCGGCGAGGATCATGGTCTGGTCGGCGAGTAAGGCATCGGCTAGGGTGTGAAGCGCGGCGTTCTTTTGAGTCGTGTTCAGGCGGGCAAGTTTCCGTGAAGCAAGGCGGGCGCGTTTTCCAAGTTCGATAAGCATAATAATTCCTTGAGAAAAATTTACCGCGAAGTTCGCCAAGAGCGCTAAGAAGATCTTTTAAATCTTCGCGTTCTTCGCGTGTTTGGCGGTTCAAATATTACAAAATCACCAGATCGTTTCTGTGAATCACTTCATCGCCATAATCATAGCCGAGAAGAGATTCGATTTCGTCAGAGTGATGCCCGCGTAGGCGGAGGAGATCGGCGCTGGAGTAGGTTGTGATGCCGCGTGCCAGTTCGCGCCCGCTTTCGTCGAGAATGCGCACCGTGTCGCCGCGGTCAAAGTCACCTGCGATGCGAGTCATCCCAATGGGCAGAAGGCTTCCGCCTTTTTTCAGCGCAGACGCCGCGCCTTCGTTGACCGTGATCTGCCCGGGCGAAAGTCTGCCGGAAAGGATATAGCGTTTGCGGCTTTCGAGTGCAGAGATGACTGGCATGAAGCGCGTGCCGAGTTTTTCACCGTCTGCGAGGCGGGTGAGGATGTTTGCTTGGTTGCCTTGTGCAATCACCACTGTCGTACCGGAACGACGCGCAAGGTCGGCGGCTTGCAGTTTGGTGAACATGCCGCCCGTGCCGAGTTTGGTTCCGCTGCCGCCTGCCGAGTCCCAAACCTCTTGCGGAATATCCGGCGTGT
>JBDKJK010000052.1:0-2830 GCA_039796675.1 Chloroflexota bacterium | reverse complement strand
TGCCGACACGTAATTTCTTGCAAGGCACATTCGAACACGTCCATAATATCGATGGCGATGCACTGAAAGATAATTATCTTGTTCGTCACACGCCTTGTTATCGCTGCCCTCTTTCATGCGGACGTTTAACCGAAGTGCCGGATGGTCCATATAAAGGAAAAGGCGAAGGTCCCGAATACGAAACGATCTCATCACTTGGCACGGGCTGCGGTGTGAGTAATCTTGCTGCGCTGGTTAAGGCGAATTATCTGTGTAACGAATACGGCATGGATACGATCACCACCGGCATGACCATTGCCGTAGCAATGGAAATGTATGAGAAAGGTTTTATTTCGGAAGATGTTGTGGGCATGCCGCTCAAATTTGGCGACCACGATGCCATGATCGAAATGATAAAACTCATGGCGTATAACAAAGGTTTCGGTCAGGATCTGGCGCAAGGCAGCTATCGCCTTGCAGAAAAGTACGGACACCCCGAACTTGCCGTCACCACCCGCAAACAGGAATTCCCTGGTTACGACCCACGCGGTTCGCAGGGCATGGGTTTGCTGTATGCCACCTCGAACAAGGGCGCATCTCACATGGAAGGCGATGTGGCTTACGAAGAAGTTTTTGGTGTGCCAGTTAAAGAGAATCCGCTCAGCACCGAAGGCAAGCCTGAACTCGTCAAACACTTTCAGGATTCGTTTGCGCTGATTGATGCATCGGGTCTGTGTGTGTTCGTTGCGATCCGCTATGTCTTTGACAAGAATCGCCTGATTCTGCCGCAGGTGCTTTCTGAAATGATGAATCTTGCCACTGGCGCGGGCTACACCCCAGAAGAAGCCTTGCAAGCCGCAGACCGCGTCTACACCCTAGAGCGAATGTTCCTCATCAAAGCCGGTTCCGGTCCCGAATGGGATACGCTCCCCACGCGTATGCTGCACGAGCCTCTGCCTGATGGTCCTGCTAAAGGCATGGTAGCCGAGTTGGATAAGATGCTGCCGGAGTTCTACGAAAAACGCGGTTGGGATGAGAAGGGCTATCCCACCCAAGAGAAGTTGATGGAGTTAGGATTGCCTCTGAATTAAATGAAGAAGCGGATGGAAAACCATCCGCTTCTTTCTTAAGGGATAGTTGATTCTATTTTCTGAATCTTTGGTATAACCTGCAACATGAATGATTCCTCTGCCAACGATCTCTGCAAAGCCTGTGGTCTATGCTGTTCGGGTCATCTCTTTTCATGGGTACGACTCAACGCCAACGAATTAGATAAAGTGGAAAAGCTCGGGCTAACCGTCATTCGCGACGACCCGCGTCAGCGCGGCTTCACTCAACCCTGCCCGGTCTGGAATGGGGTTTGCACTGTTTACACATCGCCAGATTATCCATCCAGTTGCCGAAAATATAAATGCAAGGTCTTGAGGCAGTTGCTCAACGACGATATCACATACCCTGAAGCATTAACCATCATTGAAGAAACATTGGGTCTAATCGATGAGATCGAGCCGATCTTGCCAGAGTCATCTGCGACCAGTTTTCGTGAACGCTTGATCGCTCATAAAGAAGACTTGGAATCAAAACGAATGGATTTGGATGGAGAATTTCTTCAAAAAACTTCAGCCTTGTTGTCTCGCTACGAAGACCTGTTTGGGGTGGATGATTTTAGGGATTACGAAACTTAACTGCCCAAACTTCAAGGCTTAATTTGCGCAAATTCAATCAATAGATTAACGCTTCTTTCAATGGATGACAATGCGCTTTCCGAGTCGGTCACATCCAAATCTGCAACATCCCAATACGTGACGTGTTCAGCCCATGCTGGAAAATATTTCTTCATCATCGGCTGATGTTCTACGCGATTGATCGCGATGATGAGACCTGCCGCTTGCAGATCTTTTTCTTCCAACTGCATGGGGAAGCGAATGGATTCGTCGAGCAGAATTCCCTGACGGGTGAGACGTTCCAGCGCAAATGTGGAGATAGGACCAACATTGCGACCTGCGCTGGCTTCGAGCCCGCGTGAGAAAGCTCTCAAGCCAAGATCGGTTTTCGAAACGAGATGATTGAAATAAATTTCAGCGTACCGACTGCGGTAATAATTGCCTGTGCAAATGAAAAGAACGCTTTGAGACATTTAACATCCTACTAAAAGAATTTACTAAGGTTATCCGCTGTTGCAAAATATTTGCGATATGCTATGGTTTCATTTAACACACCCCGCAATGCAATAAACAATTCCGCTTGCAGGTAGGGATTTTTCTCTTGAGTTTCTTTGGATAATAGAACCGCATCAGCTTCAATTGAAACGCTCAACTGCCCCCCAGCAGCCAGCCATTCCAAGCCAAGTTCAATCGCAATTTCTCTTGATGCCATCGCTGCGGCTACTTCATGAATGCTGGTCTTGCCGTCTTTTTTATTTAACGCAAATTTACAAAGCCCGGCTAAACGGCTGAGAAAATCTTCCGGCTTGCTTGCGCCAGATGGGTTTGTGAGGTCTTCTACAGGCGACACTGCGAATAGATAGACGGTTTTCGGTTTTACGGTTCTTAAAACCCGGCTTAATTCTGTTGGGGATGGGGGAGTTGTATAAATAGCGAGTTCGTCGGCTGGTGTTAATTCAAAACGTGCTTTGCCCTTGGCTCTATCGGCGCCTTCCGCCCAGATTAGCGTTTGAACGTTTAAACGTTCGAACGTTGAAACGTTCAAACGCAGGTCTTTGATCTCGATTGTCGATTCTCGCACCTCAACCGGACGCTCTTCTGTGACGCGAAATTCCTTGAATTGCAAAGTGACTTGCCTCTGCCCACGGAAGGAGGTAGCACGCAGGGTGTAGGCAATGTCAAATTTG
>JBDKJK010000051.1:0-2685 GCA_039796675.1 Chloroflexota bacterium | reverse complement strand
TACGAACTATAGACTCACCACGCTCTTCAGCGCAT
The DNA here is from genome assembly GCA_039796675.1 of Chloroflexota bacterium. GTDB lineage: Bacteria > Chloroflexota > Anaerolineae > Anaerolineales > Villigracilaceae > Villigracilis. The sequence continues at coordinate 2,650 of JBDKJK010000051.1, read as the reverse complement.
CATGTGACTCTTTGACCGAAGCCGCAGACTTCTCAAACATAGCTTTCTCGTCAGCATCGAACTTGTATTCGATCACTTTTTCCATGCCACCTGCGCCAAGCATCACGGGCACACCGAAGTACATGTCGTTCAAACCATAATCGCCCTGCATCAAAGTGGCGCAAGGGACGATCAATTTCTTGTCTTTCAAAATGGCTTCTGCCATCTGCACACAAGCCATCGAAGGCGCATAGTATGCAGAACCGGTCTTGAGCAGATTCACGATCTCGCCGCCGCCCTTGCGAGTGCGGTTGACGATGGCTTCGAGCTTATCGGCAGGGAAATATTCCTTGAGCGGAATGCCTGCAATGTTCGAGTGACGAGTCAACGGAACCATTTCATCGCCATGACCACCCAACACATAGCACTGCACATTTTCAACTGAAACACCAGCTTCCATGGCAACAAAGGCACGCATACGAGCCGAGTCTAAAATGCCAGCCTGCCCGATCACACGCTCACGCGGCAGACCCGTCACTTTTTGGGTGAGGTACGCCATCGTATCGAGCGGGTTGGTGAGAACGATGTAGAAGGCGTTAGGTGAATGTTTCAAGGTTTCAGTTGCAGCCTTGCCCACGATCTCAGCATTGGTCTTGAGCAAGTCTTCTCGGCTCATGCCGGGCTTGCGTGCAATTCCCGCCGTAATGATGATGATGTCTGAGCCTTTGGTGTCTTCGTAATTGTTCGTGCCCATCACATGAGCATCTTTACCAATAATGGGCATCGCTTCAAGCAGGTCGAGGCTCTTGCCTTGCGGCATGCCTTCCACCACATCCAACAACACAACATCGGCTAATTCGCGTTCGGCGATCCAATGCGCGGCGGTTGCCCCGGTGTTGCCCGCACCTACAATCGAAATCTTCTTCATCGTTCCTCCAATGGAATCGGCTTAAAAAGCCACTTTTTCAATCATTTTATCCGAAAGTGACCGTTATCAAAAGTACAAAATGTCACTTTTTATCGGCAAAAAAACAGACCCGCCGTCGGAGACGAGTCTGTAGGTGGATAAGGGTGGGATGTTGGATTCTATCCCTCGGAGGGGATCAGCCGTCCCCCAGCCTGAGGCGAAGCCGTCATCCGCCTCTTTCTTAACTGTGGGCTGTTTCCTCTTCCAGCGACTCGAGATAACGGGTCGCCTGGATCGCTGCCGCGGCGCCCATACCCGCCGAGGTGACCACCTGTTTGAAGGTTGGGTCCGCCGCCTCCCCCGCCGCGAACACGCCGGGGATGCTGGTTTCCATTTTGTCGTTGACCTTGAGGTAGCCCAGATCGCTCATTTCAAGCTGACCCTTGTACATTTGGGTGTTGGGCGTATGACCAATGAAGATGAACAAGCCGTCGGTGTCGAAGGTGCTTTCTTCATTGGTTTTCACATTCTTGAGTTTGAGGGTGGTGAGTTTCTCACCTTGATTGACTTCAGTGACGACCGTGTTCAAGACGAAGTTTATTTTGGGATGTTCTTTGGCGCGCTTCTGCAAAATGGCACCCGCGCGGAAGTCTTCGCGGCGATGAATGAGGGTAACCGAGGAAGCGTAGCGGGTGATGAAGAGTGCTTCTTCAAATGCGCTGTCGCCGCCGCCCACCACAACCACTTTCTTATCCTTGAAGAACCAGCCGTCACAAGTGGCGCAATAGGATACGCCGCGCCCGGTCATTTCGTATTCGCCGGGAACTTCGAGATGCACCGGGCTGGCGCCGGTGGCGATGATGACGCTGTCGGCAAAGTAGTCGCCGCTGTCGGCAGTCACTTTGTATGGGCGCTGAGAGAAGTCCACTTCGTGCGCCATGTCGAATTCGACCTTGGCACCGAAATGCTCAGCTTGCTTTTGAAAGAGTTCGCCAAGCTGCGGTCCGCCCACGCCTTCAGGGAAGCCGGGGTAATTTTCAATGGTGTGTGTCAGTGCCGCCTGTCCGCCCAATTGCATACCGGTAAGCACAACGGGTGCCAACTCGGCGCGAGCAGCATATAAGGCAGCCGATAAGCCCGCGGGACCTGCGCCAAGGATGAGTACTTTTACGTGTCGGTTATCTGTCATGGTTTCCTGCCAATTTTGAGTTTCGTTCATCGTCAAGACGATGGGTTAGGTTTGCTTATTACGGGGTGCATTTTATCAGATGCGGGTGGAGTTTGGACCGCGGACGATGGACGGCAGACCGTGGACGGGCTTGTTTATCCATCGTCTATGGTCCACCGTCATCTCTTACATTCTTCCAATGCAACCTCCACAGTCTCCACATTCTCTGGCGTGGACGTACACATTTCCTCCATAATGAGTTGATACATTTTAGACCATGGTCGGCAGTCTGCCGTCAAAGAATTTTATTGAGGAGAGATAAATCGTATGAAAGCCGTTGTACATCATTCTTACGGTTCACCCGATGTTTTGAAACTCGAAGAAATTGAAATGCCTACAGTAACTGAAGATGGCGTATTGGTGCGCATTCACGCTTCATCCGTCAACCCGGCAGAGTGGTATGGGATGACCGGTTTGGTCGTTGCCCGTCTGATGGGCGGATGGTTCAAGCCCAAAGACCCGCACATTGGTGCAGACTTTGCTGGCGTGGTGGAAGCCGTGGGAGGCAAAGTGACTCATGTAAAGGTTGGCGATGA
>JBDKJK010000050.1:0-6625 GCA_039796675.1 Chloroflexota bacterium | reverse complement strand
ATACCCGCTCGGATCCACTAAGTTGACAGGATTGTTCAATCCATACCTATACCGATTCAAATTCTGCGGATTCACAGAGTTCGGCACAAGGCTATCTAACTGGAAAAGTAGTTAAGTCACTCGTAAGTCAGGCTTTTAACCTGACACTCTCTTGAAATTTTATAGATGGCGGGTTACAAACCCGCCCTACGCGTATTTTTACTTCTCTCCACTCAACTTCATCCAGGTCTTCTTCATCACCAAGGCATCTTCTTCCATGATGGGGCTTTCGCAAAGGATACGCCCGCCACAGCCGAATTCGTTCAGGGCTTTGAAGAGCGCTTTCAGGTCCAAGTCCGCTTCTGAAAGTGGAAGATGATTCTTCTCCCCTTTGGGTCCATATTCAATGCCAGAGAGATGGATGTGCAAATTTTTCAAGGCTTTGCTTCCGAGCGTCTTGCCATATTTTTCAAGCAAGCGTGACCATTCATCGTAGCTGTTCATTGAGCCATCGCCGGGGCGGGCGTGCAGATGAGCAAAGTCAATACATGGCTGCACCATGTCCATGGCTTTGGACATGGCAAGCGCATCTTCAAATGAGCCGAGCATGGCAGACTTTCCCATGGTCTCAGGACGCAGGGTGACCTTGTCTCCGTTTTTTTGTAATTCCTTCACGCAACCTTCCAAACGCGGAAGAGCCACCTTCAACACCTCTGCAGGATCATTGCCAAAATACGAACCGGGATGAAAGATAATGTCCGTCACACCCGCCAGATAGCCGTAGTGTGCCGCATCCATGAGGCGTTTGCGTGATTTGGGCCATTCTTCTTTTTCTGCATTCAAGTTGATGTAATACGGTGCATGGACGCTCAAAGCAACGCCATGTTCATGGCTTGCCGCTTTGATCAAAGCACAGGTCTCTTCGCTCACGCGCACAGATTGCACCCAGCCTAATTCAAGAGTCTCCAATCCGATCGATTTGCTAAAAGCAATTGCACCCACTGAGCCACCCGGTTTTTTGGGTGTACCAGAAGGCGAACCGACAGTGCCGAATATAAACGATAAGGTCATGAGTGATTCTCCATGTGAGTTTGATCGTTACGCATTACGTAATGCGTAAATTAAGAGAGAGAGAGTCTCGCTAACAACGGCGGGCCGAGGATGAGCAAGCCAACCAATACAGCAGCAAGAGCAGCAACCAATACAGCGGCGGCGCCAACATCTTTACCAACCTTGGCAAGTGGATGATGTTCTTCAGTGGCAAGGTCTACCACGGCTTCGATGGCTGTGTTAATAAATTCAGCCGAGAATACAAACGCCGCAGTCAACACGATAATTGCCCATTCTTGCAAAGATAACTTTAACCACAACCCTAATAGAAACACCACTGTGGCAATGGCACTGTGTATCCATGCATTGCGCTGGGTACGCAAAACGTAGCCCCAGCCTTGAAAGGCATAATGAAAAGCACGGACTCGCGAGGCAAAAAAATCCTTCACGATTATTCCTGTATCTGGATGCGGGAGAGCCCGAGTCTTTCCAACACTTTGGCTTGCTCTGCCCACATGACGGCTTTTTCCTCGTCTGTGCTGTGGTCGTAGCCAAGCAAATGCAGCACACCGTGGACCACAAGCAATTGCGCCTCAGCTTCAACAGGATGCCCCCCACTCTGCGCCTGCTGGGTTGCGCGCGGAATAGAGATGGCAATATCGCCCAGGTAAAGCGACTCATTTTCCGGGTCCACTTCACCGGCAGGGAAGGAGAGCACATCTGTTGGCGAATCGACACCGAGGTAGTCGAGATTCAGTTCGTGCAGTTGGCGGTCGTCTGCCAGGACGATGGTCATATCTGCATGGGCAGAATCAAGCTCAAAGTCAGAAAGAGGCGTGACGGATTCCAATGTGATGAGTGCCGCACGTTCAAGCAGAGCGGTTTCGCGAAAGTCTATTTGGTTGTCGATATTTATCATTTTTCTTTTCTCGGGGCGATCATTGTCGTATCCTGGTCGGGTACGGCGGCTTTGGGATATTGAATGCGCGGATGGTAGGTGCCGCGCAATGTGGTGACAAAGGATTCGGTGATGAGTTTAAGGTCGCGCAGAGTTAGCAGTGTGTCGTCGAGTTGGTTAAATTTTTGCACTGTTTGAATCACACTGGTAACGAGTGCGCGGATCTCATCGTCGCTGGCGGGGCGTTCGGCGCGGGCACGGGCTTCGGAGGCATCGGCAAGCATCAGCAGGGCGGTCTCTCGTGAAGCCGGGCGCGGACCGGGGTAGCGGAATTTCTCGATATCCACTTTGGAAACATCTCCACCTGCGGCTTCCATGGCTTGATTGTATTGGTAATGCGTAATGAGTGTGCCATGATGTTCAAGGATGAAATCATGCAAGCGGCGCGGGAGGCGGTGTTTCTTGGCGAGTTGAATGCCATCAGTTACGTGGCGCACGATGGTTGCAGAGACTTCTTCAGGGTTGGCATCTTTATGCGCGTTGAGGTTGCCTTGCACTTGGTTTTCGATAAAGAAGTTCGGGTTGAGCGCCTTGCCAATATCATGGAACAAAGCACCCACACGCGTGAGCAAGGGGTCGGCTCCGATCTTTTCGGCGGCTTGCTCTGCAAGGTTGGCAACTTGAAGGCTGTGCTGATAGGTACCGGGTGCATTCCGCAAGAAGAATTGCAAGAGCGGGAAGTCAGGTCGGGAAATATCGAGAAGTTGTAGCGAGGTGGTGAGCCCCATCATTTGTGCCAGCATGAATTGAAGCAAGAGAGCAATGCTGGCAGAAGAAAACCCTGCAAAGGCGATGACACCAATATATTGAAGGATACCTAGCCAATCTAATGTGATGAGTGGAATGCGAAACGCCAGCAGTGCCGCCGCACCTGAAAGAGAAATGGCGAACCCTGCGCGCGCATAGCCCCAGAAGCGGCGAGCAGGACCCAATGCCAGCAGCCCCATCAACGAGGAGAACATGTAGTAAGGGATCAGGTCGTAGGAATTTGGCAGACCAAACGCAGCAAGAATGGAAAGTGGAATGGCAAATACCAGCCCAACTTCAATGCTGAACAGGGCTGTTAGCAAAAGCGCTGCGGCTTGAATGGGATAGCCATATGGCGCAAGCGTACGTTCGGCGAACAGGCGCGCGCCTGCCAAAAAGAGAATGAAGATCAACGAAATAACAAAGAGATTCTTCGAGTCGTTCAATAAACCGGTACGTGGTCTGCGATAAAAATAGATCGGGACGAATGCACTACACAGCAACACCATGGCGGCAGCGGCGGCGATATCTTCCCAACGTTGACCAGGGCGGATCATACCCATTTGTTGAAAGGCTTCCATATCTGCCGGGGTGATGATCTCACCAGCAGGTACGATGGTCTCACCGGTTTTATAGGTCTGCACGATCGGCTGAACGGCATCGCGTGCTGCTTGCTTTTCAGCATCCGTCAGTTCCTGGCTGAAAAAACTATTTGGCACTACAAACGGCGCAACGAGTTCTGTCACCAACTCTGATTGTTGTTCATTAAAGGTCAGGCTGACAAAAGACGAAATTCCCGCCTGTGCCGTTTGTACTCTATCTTCGTAGACCGCGCGACGCATGACCTGTTCCATCACACGCACGGCTTCTGCTTGCACGGCATCCCAACGGGTATCGGATATGCCTATCAGATAATCAACCGTCTCTTCCTTCAATCGCAGATCGCTCAATGCCAACAAGTCCGCTCGTGTAGCGACTTCAGTAATTTCCGTATTATCTCGAATCGAGGTTATGTTTTGCAATGAGGTTCGTAAACGTTCGATTTGCCCGCGGGCAATGGCGGGGTCAGGTGAACTGTACACCGGCTGGACGGCGCTCTCGGCAGCTTTGCGCGCTTCTTCTGTGCGAATCTCGCTGACGTATTCAATATCTCGCGGCGATTGAATGGTCGATTGTGCCACATCCCCCTCGCCCACCGTCTGCAACGTGGGGCTAAGCCCTACCGGAGAAATAAGAATGCCAAACGAAGCCACCCCGACAATAACAATCAGGCTGGATTGCAATATCCGAATGCTGCGTGGGACGGGAGGGCGGGTGCTCATTATAAATCGCCCGCAGGGAGACAAGCGCCTCCCTGCAGCGGTTTTACTTAGAGAGCAATTCCTTAACGGCGGCGCTGATCGCGTCGTTCGGAGCGCGACCTGCCACTTTGGGCATAACCACCTTCATTACTTTGCCCATATCACTTGGGGCGGCGGCACCAGTTTCAGTAATGGCGGCTTGCACCAGCGCGCGCAGTTCTTCGGTGGGCATAGCTTTTGGAAGGAATTCCTCCAGCACTTTGATCTCGGCTTCATTCGCGGCGATTAGGTCTTCGCGGCTGGCTTTCTTCGCCTCTTCCAACGCCTCACGCCGAGTCTTGACCTCTTTCTGGATCAACGCCGTAACCGCCATTTCATCTGCGTCGGCGCGTTTGTCCACTTCCACTTGTTTGATGGCAGCCAGCACCATGCGGATGGTTCGTTTGCGGAGGTCGTCTCCGCTTTTCATGGCTTCTTTCATTGATTCATTAAGTTTTGTTTTTGTATCCATACGTTTGATTATACCTTTTCTATTGGCAGGTCACACTTTCAGCATCACCTGTAACGTTATTTATCTACAAACCGTGCGAACATTTCGGGCGTCAGCAATTTATGCAACAGGTCAAATTCATGAGTAGTGCGTTTGGTTGCAGCAACAATCGCGTAGGGAAATTTCGGTCCCTGTGAAGGTTCGTCAAGATTCATCCAACCGTGTGAATCTTTGGGTAACAATTTCAAAACCAATGGGCGCATGAACTTAAAAAAGTACAACGCATCCATCGGCAGATAGATCTTGCCAGAGTGCAGGCTTGGGCTTTGCATCAAATCTTTTCGAAGCGGGTCAATTTCCCGCGCGGATGGAGGCGCGCCATTGAACTGGTCTAGCCAGAGAGTGACGTAGTTGGTATGGGCGTAGAAATCCTGCGCGGTGTGTAACAATCGCCCAAACGAAACCCATGCGCCAAGAATGCCCGGCGAAAGAAGCGTCGCGAGCACAAATCCGCGCTGCTCGTTGATGTAGCGATTGCCCGCATCAATGGCATTGTTGTCGTAATGGATCTCATCATGCCCAAACTGGTTCCGGATCGCGTCCTGCCTGACGTTGGCGGCGATGATGATCTCGAGCGCGCGTTCACTCACATGCGGTGCGAGCGCATCACGGGTCATTTCGATATGGTATTTTGAAATCATGCGCGCCATTATAGCGGATAATATGTGTATAATGCCCGCATGACATTTTATACAGCCAAAGGTGACGACGGCACGACCGGGCTTCTCGGCGAGGGACGCGTGCCTAAATATCATGTACGGATGGAAGCGGTCGGTACGCTGGATGAAGCCTCAGCAACACTGGGGCTTGCCCGCGCACAATGTACCGCGCCTCAGACTCCCCGCATCCTGCTCGATGCCCAACGAGATTTATACAAGCTGATGGCGGAGGTCGCCTCCACGCCGGAGAATGCCGAGAAATTTCGCGGTATCGGCGAAGATCGGGTGAAATGGATCGAACACGAAACCGACGAGTTGAGCAAAGTCGTTGAGATGCCGCATGAGTTCATCCTGCCGGGTGATACACTGGGCGGAGCGGCGCTATCGCTGGCAAGGGCGGTCATCCGCCGGGCAGAGCGGCGTGTGGTGGAATTATTCGACGGTGAAGTGGTGGTTAACCCGCAGTTGCAGCGTTATCTCAATCGCTTATCTTCGTTGTGTTTTGTGCTGGAGCTTTTGGAAAACCAGCATGTAGGCAAAAAGACTTCACTGGCGAAGTCAGAATAGAAAAAAAGACTTTGGAAGTCTTGAAGACTTCCGAAGTCTGGTTAATGGAGTGGAAACCTTGACTGGAACCATCATCAACGTAATTGCCATTTTAGTCGGAGGAACGATCGGTCTGCTGTTTGGTTCGCGCATCCCGGAGCGTTTCAAAGCGACGATCATTTCAGCCTTGGGGTTATTCACAGTTGTGATGGGTATGCAGATGTTCTTCAAGAGCGAAAATCAATTGATTGTGCTGGGAGCGATGATTCTTGGCACCATCTTTGGCGAATGGCTGGGCATTGAAGACCGCTTACAAGCTTTTGGGTTGACTCTCGAAAAACGTTTTTCAACAGATAGTGAAAGCGGCACAGGTTCGCGCTTTGTGCGCGGATTCATGGTCTCCTCCCTGCTCTTTTGCATCGGTCCCATGGCGATCCTTGGCTCGATCCAAGATGGCTTGACGGGGGATTACAACCTGCTGGCGGTCAAATCCACGTTAGATGGATTTGCTTCCATTGCCTTTGCCTCCACCCTGGGAATTGGCGTGATGTTCTCTTCGATCATCATCCTTGTCTATCAAGGCGGCATCAGCTTGCTGGCGGGGTCACTTAGCTCCATCATCAGTGATCCGATGATGAGCGAGATGACGGCTACTGGCGGGGTGATTCTGGTCGGGTTGGGAATTAGTAACTTACTGGAGATCAAGAAGATCCGCGTGGGGAATTTCCTGCCTGCGCTTGTTATCGCGCCGTTGATCGTTTGGATATTGGGGAAGATATAACTCGAAGAAATGTTACATAAAAAATAAAAACATCCCAGAATTGGGATGTTTTTA
>JBDKJK010000049.1:0-4255 GCA_039796675.1 Chloroflexota bacterium | reverse complement strand
AGGCTGGCACCTGCTTCAGCGGCGCGGGCGGCTGCCAGAGCTTGAAATCCAAGCCCCATCGCCGTAGACTGGCTGTCGACAAGTGTTACTTTGTCTCCGGCGCTGCCCATCATTTCTTTGCCCTGAATCGCAGATTGAAGAGTGCCTGAAAGCTTGGAAGAAATAAAAATGCCCAATACAGATAAACCCTTATCCACCAGACCTTGGAAGATCTCCTGCATGGTAGCGGGGGATACCTGTGAAGTAGAAGGCATCACTTTGGCGGTCTTCAAGCGACTGTAAAACTCGGTCGGCTGAATGTCAATTCCGTCACGATAGGTTTGCCCGTCCCAAATGAGAACTTGGGGAGCAACGGTAATTCCATGTTTTTGAATGATATCTGAAGGTATATATGAAGTGCTGTCTGTAACGATGGCAAACTTGGACATGTATGTTCCTCCGAGGCGTAAAATTTATCCCCCATTTTACCCTCTTTACAAAAAAACTTTCCACAAAACTGAGATTCGCCCTCATGGTATAATAGCGCGGAAGTTTGGATGAAAATAAAGCACCACATAGGAGCCGATTTTGGCCTTCAACCCAATTAACTGGCTGTTAGGCCTTTTTTCACTGGATATCGCCATTGACCTTGGCACCGCCAATACCCTTGTTCATGTTCGAGGCAAGGGCATTGTAATTAACGAACCATCCTGGGTAACGGTTGACAAGAAACTCCGTCAACCTCTTGCGATCGGTCTCGAAGCCAAGGAAATGGTTGGTCGTACACCCGCCAATGTGGTGGTGGTACGTCCCATTCGTGATGGGGTCATTGCTGAATTTGATGTTACTCGCGTGATGCTTGAATATTTTATTGGCAAAGTTCATGAACAAAGCGTCGTTCCACTTCCACGCCCGCGAGTGATCGTTGGTCTGCCCACGGGTGTAACCGAAGTTGAGAAGCGTGCTGTGTATGATGCGGTTATGGCGTCAGGGGCGCGCCAGGCTATGTTGATCGAAGAACCCATTGCGGCGGCGATCGGAGCCGGTCTTCCCATCGGTGAGGTCCGTGGTTCAATGGTAGTAGATATTGGTGGCGGTACGACCGAAGTGGCGGTCATGTCTACGGGGGGTGTGGTGGTATCTCGTTCGTTGCGTGTTGCTGGCGACGAAATGGATCAGGATGTGGTGCAGTACCTGCGTAATAAATACAACCTGTTGATCGGTACAGGCATCGCCGAGCAGATCAAATGGCAGATTGGGTCTGCTTATCCTTTACAGCCTGAAAAAACCATGGAAGTGCGCGGCAGAAATTTGGTCACTGGGCTTCCTGAAACAGTTGAAGTCTCGTCTGTTGAAATTCGAGAAGCACTTGCTGGTTCTGTACAGGTTATCATTGATACCGTACGTGATGCCCTTGATGAAATTCCGCCAGAGATCGTTTCAGACTTAATGGATATTGGTATTTGTCTTGCTGGTGGTGGGGCATTGTTGCAGGGGTTGGCAGAACGCCTGACCGATGAATTAAAATTACGCGTATGGGTTGCAGAAGACCCGCTCACCTGTGTTGCGCGCGGCGCAGCGACAGTATTCGATGATCTTGAGAGTCTCTCACGATACCTGATTGGTCTTGAACGTGGAAGTACGCGTCATCTATAGGATATTCCTGAACAGCCTCTACATAAGAGGCTGAATATAAAATGAACTCTCGTTCCTTACAAACAACAATAATATTCCTGGTGGTGGGGGGCATCCTTGTGCTTGCCTTTAGCGGCGCATTGGGGTCTGCATCCAGAGGAATGAACTCAATTCTTGTTGATGTCCAAACCTGGATATCAACCCGCTTCCTTGGCTTTCAGGATTTTGTCACTGCGCCTCGTGATATCGTCACCTTGCGCGCACGCAATGCCGAGTTGGAGGCGCAAGTCTCTCAATTACAAGCCCAGCTTATCGAATTGCAACAACGCGTCAATGAGACCGAGATCTTGGCTGCTCTCGTTGATTTTTCACGTTCCAACCCGGAAAGCACATATAAAGCTGCGTCTGTTATTGGGCGTGACCCCAGTCCCTTCCTTCATTACATCATTATCAATCGCGGTTCCAACGATGATATCCGGCGCGGTATGCCGGTTGTGACCAATCAAGGTTTGGTGGGGCGCATTGATGCGGTCATTGCCGACGCCGCGCGCGTTCAACTTATCACCGATCCGGGCTCATCGGTCAATGTTTATTTGCAAAATGCAGATACCAATGCGGTTTTGTACGGCTCGGTGACTGGAGATGTGTCTCTTGATTTGATCTCGCAAAACGTTGCTGTCGAATCAGGAGACTTGATCCTCACCTCTGGTTTGGGCGGCGGATACCCTGCCGACCTCATCATCGGACAAGTTATCACGGTTCAATCTCTCGAATTTGAATTGTTCCAACAAGCGACAGTTCAAGCCGCCGTTGACTTTTCTCGCCTTGAGATCGTTCTAGTCATTACCAACTTCCGCCCCGTAAATATTGCTCCGCTCGAACCGGTAGTCACCCCCGCTCCGTAGCTATCATGCGAAATTTAATTGCATTTCCCCTTTTAGGGTTGGCAGTGATTCTGCAGTCGTCTGTAGTTAGCCAGGTACAGTTACTTTCTGGCTACGCTGACCTTCCCTTGGTTCTTCTGGCTGCATGGGCGTTGCAAGACAGAGTTGATTCTTCATGGCATTGGGGGATACTGACTTGTCTTTTGGTGGGGTTTATATCTCGCTTACCTTTGCCTGTTGTATTTGCGGGCTATCTTGGGGTCTTGTTCCTCGCACGCATTCTTCAGCGTCGTGTTTGGCAGGCTCCTTTGCTTGCCATGTTCAGTGTCGTTTTTTTTGGAACCATTTTCTTTCAAGTTTTAACATATATTGTTCTTGGCTTTTTGGGCACTCCGTTCGCTTTGGGAGATGTGCTCGGGTTGATCCTTCTGCCAAGCTTGTTGCTAAACATGCTGCTTGCCATCCCCGTATTTGCATTGATGCGTGACCTGTCTTATTGGGTGTACCCCATCAAGGAGTAGGAATGAGTTCTGGTTCAGATTCCCGTCCGGTTCGATTCGAAGCGTGGCGGCTCGGATTGATTTATGCTGTGGTTGCACTAACCCTCACCGGATTTATTATCCGTTTGATCAACTTGCAAGTATTCGATGTTGATCTATACCGTGCCCGGGCTGTAGATAACTATACTAATGAAATTAGCGTGCCTGCTCCGCGAGGCATTATCTATGATCGTAACGGCTATATTCTTGCACGAAATGTTGCTGCGTACAATGTCGTCATCACACCTGCCAACCTGCCTGTAGATGATTCAGATATTCAACGCATCTACCGCGAACTTTCAGAGTTGATCGATGTTCCAGTGGGCGGACCTGTAACGGATGAATCGCTCGAAGAAGCCAAGCTGTTCGCTGCGTGTGTTCCGGGCCCTGGTATTGCTCAATTGGTTGCTTTGCAAGATACGCTTGCCCCATATAGCCCGGTAAAGATTCAATGCAATGTTTCTGAAGAGATCGCTCGCATTGTAGAAGAGAAACGGGTCGATTGGCCCGGCGTGACCGTAGAGATCGAGCCGATTCGTGATTATCCTACAGGCTCCTTGACTGCACATCTCATCGGATTTTTAGGACCCATCCCAGCCACACGTGAAGATGAGTTGCGCGCAAAAGGCTTTGTTCCCAACCGCGATAAGATCGGTTATGCAGGTGTGGAAACCACTTTGCAGGATATTCTTGCAGGGCGTAATGGGTTGCGCGTGGTGCAGATCGATGTGGCTGGGCAGGAGATCCGAAATCTTGAGCCGCCGATTGCGCCTGTGCCAGGGAACAATGTGTATTTGACCATTGATACACGCCTTCAAGCTGCTGCAGAGGCAACCATGCAAGAGGAAGTGCGATTTTGGAATACTTTTTTTGGGCAGGTTCGCATTTCGAGTGGGGTGATTATCGCTATGAATCCCAAAACAGGTGAAATTCTTGCGATGGTTTCCTACCCAGGATATGAGAATAACCGCTTAAGTCGAATCATTCCGGCGTATTACTATGAGCAATTGAGTCAAGACCCACGCAAACCGTTATTAAATAATGCTATTTCTGCAGAATATCCGCCAGGCTCAACGTTCAAACTTTCAACTGCGACAGGTGCCTTTAACGAGGGCGTGGTAGATCTTGACTCCATTGTGAAGACACCTGGGCAGTTGTTGCTGTGTGAGCGCTTCAACCCTAACGACCCATGCACCGATCGAAATACGCGTCCTTTCG
>JBDKJK010000048.1:0-4734 GCA_039796675.1 Chloroflexota bacterium | reverse complement strand
TGGATGTAGTCTGCATAAAAGGGGGCATATTCTTGTGGTTCTGGCTGGGGAATTTGGCTCATGTGAGGGCTCCTTTTGAGAATTATATCGTACCGATAATTCTTTTATTCACTGTATAATACAGGGACGCATGAACACTTTATCACTTTATCAACATCTGTTTCGCGAACCTTCCCCTGCCGATAAGCTGAAGTTATTTCAGACTTTGTTCGATTCAAATGAGATCAACCCAGATCTGGCGTTGGCTTTGCTGAAAATCGTCCACTCGGAGTTAAGTTCTGAGGAAGGCGATGGTTCATCTTATAGACACTATGCTCAGATCATAGAAGCCTTGCGTTATCATAAGATGGATATGCTGCGGCATATCGTAGAGACTTGGAAGGCAGGTCCCCCTGCCAGAGACCCGGAATGGCTTTCAGATGGAAAGATAAAATAACTTTTTTTGGAAAATTAGTTCATGGAGAAAGCATTTTATGTCCATCTGCATGAATTGGTGCAAGTCGCAGTTATGGCTGCGAAATGTGAAATGATGATTACCCTGAAAAGTATTTGATGCTACAAAAAAGCTCCCCTTTTGCAAAGTGCAAAAGGGGAGCTTTTTAAGTATTTTCACTTCCTTTTTAGGCAATTGCACGGAATGGAAAAGCAAACAGTTAACCTCTTGCATAAGTAGCCAAGTACATACAGAGTATCTGAGAAAATCTCTAAAATTCTCTGCTTTTCTCTGTGACCTCTGTGGCAAAATGATTTTTACAAGAGATCTAGTTAATAAAACTTTCACGGCTTTATAAATTTTGCGTGCAAATATAGCATTTAATTAATTGTATAATGATGTCAGACAATATTCATGGAGTATTCATGACAAGCAATCACACTCGTAACCCCGGCACGCCCCTCGACCTTGATTGGGTGATGGGAGCGCACATCAACAAAAGCGCCGTCGAGCGACGCACTGCCACGCTGACAGGTCGCCGTACTGTGAAAAAAGATTGGCAGGCGGCATGGCTTTTACGCGCCGTCACCTATATTGACCTGACCACTCTCGCAGGCGACGATACGCCTGGGCGTGTCAACCGTCTGTGTGCGAAAGCTAAGCAACCGATTCGCCCTGACATGCTCGAAAAACTTGGATTGAACGGCGAGCGAATCACCGTTGGCGCAGTCTGCGTTTATCCAAACCGTGTGGCAGATGCAGTTCACGCGCTTCAAGGCTCTGCCATTCCAGTTGCCTCTGTCGCGACAGGTTTTCCTGCGGGACAGACTCCTCTGCCACAAAGAATCCAAGAGATCGAACAAGCCGTGGAAGCAGGCGCAAAAGAAATTGACGTGGTCATCGCCCGCAATTATGTGTTGACGGGGGACTGGGCAGCCATGTACGACGAGTTGCAGCAATTCCGCAAAGCCTGTGGTGACGCGCATATGAAGACCATTTTGGCAACAGGCGAACTTGGCACGCTCAAGAATATCTATCAAGCCAGTTTAGTGTCCATGATGGCAGGCTCGGACTTTATCAAGACATCCACGGGCAAGGAACCGACCAACGCGACTCTCGAAGTGAGCCTCGTGATGATCCGCGCCCTGCGTGATTATCTCGACCGCTTCGGCTACAAAGTTGGTTTCAAGCCCGCGGGCGGAATCAGCTCTGCGAAGCAGGCGCTGGCGTGGCAGTCGCTGATGAAAGAAGAACTCGGTGACGAGTGGCTGAAGAATGACCTCTTCCGCTTTGGCGCAAGCAGCCTGTTGACCGATATCGAGCGGCAGTTGTATCACTACCTCACCGGTCACTACGCTGCCAAACATCACATGCCAATGGGATAAGAGTCTATGAGTTTAAAAAGAAACCGCCAGTCCAAGCCATCGGACTCAAATTCCACGACTGCCGAAGGCGTTTTGAAATTAATGTACGAACAAGGTAAGGCGCAATTTGGCAGTGCTATGAAAGGCTTTTGGCTTTACACTGACGATTTATGCCCAGCTTGCCTGAAAAACTCTGCTGGCGTAGTTAATTTCCAAGGTGAAAAGGCGCTATCCATCAACGGTTTCATGTATCGCGAGCGTGGTATTTTGATCGGATATTTTCTTTGTGAGATTTGCTCATTGTTTATTCATGAACATGCACAGAAACATCCGTATCAGGAGACACCTTTGCACACGAAGATTGAGACGAACTTAAAGGAAGCTTATCAAAGACATTTGTCTTCTTTGAATTGAAAGAGGCGAGCTATGACCATACTAATAGAAATACCTGACACCGTGGCGCGTGCAATACGTATCCCGCGCAAAGAACAGAAACGCCAATTGAAGATCGAGTTGGCGGTCAGCCTGTATGCACAGGGTATCCTTTCATTTGGAAAAGCCTCTGAACTTGCAGAAATGACCTTGTTGGAGCTTGGTGTTTTGCTTGGCAAGCGCAATATCCCGCGTCAATACGATGAAACTGATTTACAGGATGATGTTGCGTATGCCAGCGGTCAGTGATACTTCTCCAATTTTAGGATTGGCTGTAATTGGGTACTTGAACTTATTGCAAGATCAATTTGGTGAAGTTTTTATTCCCCAAACGGTTCTTGATGAACTCAAGATAGGTTCTAACTTCAAAGGCGCTTCTGAGGTAAGTCAGGCGTTAAGTGAAGGCTGGTTGAAAGCAAAAGAGATACAAAACAAGCCCCTTGCCCAGTCACTCTTGCTGGATTTACATCAAGGTGAAGCAGAAGCTATCACTTTGGCTATTGATTTGGGTATTCGTCTTCTAGTTATGGATGAGAAAATCGGACGTGAACGAGCAAAGGATTTGGGATTGAAGACGGTCGGTGTTCTCGGTGTGCTTTTGAATGCGAAAAAGCATGGGCGAATTAAATCCTTGAAAGATGCAATGACTGCGTTGCGCGATGAAATTGGCTTTTTCATTTCTGATGACTTGTATCGCCAGATTTTGGAACAGGCTGGTGAGTAAGTGAAAAGATATTAACCGCCAAGAGCGCGAAGAACGCAAAGAAGAAAAAAAGTTTTTCTTAGCGCCCTTAGCGAGCTTCGCGGTTAATTGAACTGGAGTTTTATATGAGCAAAATACTTGAAATCTTCAACACCATGGAATACGGACCTGCGCCCGAAGCGCCCGATGCTGTCAAGGCGTGGCTGGATGAGCATGGACGCAAGTTCGGTCTGTTCATCAACAACGAGTGGGTGACGCCGAAGGGTGCGAAGTTCTATTCTTCGTACAACCCTGCGAATGGGGAGTTGTTGGCAGAGACAACCCAAGCCGAGAAGAAAGACGTAGACGCAGCGCTCGCCGCTGCCCGCTCTGCTTTCAAGACCTGGAGCAAAACGCCTGGTGTGACTCGTGCTCGCTATCTCTACGCCATTGCCCGCAACATTCAAAAACATTCGCGTTTGCTGGCGGTGCTCGAAAGCATGGACAACGGCAAGCCGATCCGTGAGTCGCGTGATATCGATGTGCCTTTGCTGGCGCGTCACTTTTACTATTATGCGGGCTGGGCGCAGTTGATGGAAACTGAACTGCGCGATTATCAACCCGTCGGGGTGGTGGGGCAGATCATCCCGTGGAACTTTCCGTTGTTGATGCTGGCGTGGAAGATCGCGCCTGCGATTGCGATGGGTAACACGGTGGTGCTCAAGCCTGCTTCGTACACAAGACTCACCGCATTGCTGTTCGCGGAAATTGTCGCCGAGGCGGGGTTGCCCGCTGGTGTTGTAAATGTAATTACTGGAAGCAGCAGTGCGGGCTCGATGATCGTTGAACATCCCGATGTGGATAAGATCGCGTTCACAGGTTCCACCGACGTGGGGCGCACGCTCCGCAAGCAGACGGCTGGCTCAGGCAAAAAACTTTCACTCGAGTTGGGGGGCAAGAGTCCATTCGTCGTGTTTGATGATGCCGATTTGGATGGAGCAGTTGAAGGCGTGGTCGATGCGATTTGGTTTAATCAGGGTCAGGTCTGTTGCGCAGGGTCAAGGCTCATAGTGCAGGAAAATGTCGCAGGGAAATTCATCCAAAAATTAAAGAACAGAATGGAACACATGCGCGTGGGTGACCCGCTGGATAAATCCATTGACATGGGCGCGATCGTTGACCAGAGCCAATGGGACACGATCGATGGTTGGGTGAAGACGGGCATTGCCGAAGGCGGCGAATGTTTTCAGCCGAATATCGCGCTGCCCGAAAAAGGTTTGTTTTATAAACCAACTTTGATTACTGGTCTTGACCCCGCCGCTGCAACCGTGCAGGAAGAAATTTTTGGACCCGTGCTGGTCTCGCTCACGTTCCGCACGCCGAGCGAAGCCATCGAACTTGCGAACAACACGCGCTATGGTCTCGCGGCGAGCGTGTGGAGCGATAACATCAACCTCGCGCTCGATGTCGCGAGCAAGATCAAGGCGGGTTCGGTGTGGGTCAACTGCACCAATCAATTCGACGGCGCTTCGGGCTTCGGCGGCTATCGCGAGTCGGGCTACGGGCGCGAAGGTGGACGTGAAGGTCTGTTTGAATATTTAAGACCAACATGGATGGATCGTCCGCGCCCTGAGTTTGTACTGGATGAAAAGAAGAAGTGGGGCGAACATGTGCCCACGCTTCCGACTCAGCCTGGGGTTACTCGGGCAAATGGACATTCGCTTCCGCTCGTGGATCGCACGCCGAAGATGTATATCGGCGGCAAGCAGGTGCGACCCGACGGCGCATACACCACGACCATCACGAATGCCAAAGGGAAAATT
>JBDKJK010000047.1:0-11333 GCA_039796675.1 Chloroflexota bacterium | reverse complement strand
CGCCAGCCAGAACGGCTATCTCAACCAGTACACACAAGATGTAAACGGCACCCTGCTCAACGGCGCGGATATTATCGAAGCCGTTTCTTTCAATTACTCTGTCAACCCGCGCCTCCTGCTTGCCTTGCTAGAATATCAAAGCGGCTGGGTCACCAACCCCATCCCATCCAACACCGAATACCCCATGGGATATTTCGACCCCGCTCGAGCAGGCTTATACCGTCAGACCGTGTGGGCGGCAAATACACTTAACATGGGCTATTATCTTTGGAAGGCAAATGCCATCTCCACACTCGTACTTGCCGATGGGCAAGTCATTCCCATGGACCCAACCATCAACGCCGGAACAGCTGCCATTCAATATTTCTTCTCCGAACTAGATGGCTACGACGCGTGGCAGCTCGATACCAGCGAAACGGGAGTGATCGTTACCTACTACGTATTCTTCGATAACCCCTTCAGCCGCGCGGTCGAGCCGTTGATTCCACCCGGTTTAGCTCAGCCAACAATGTCTCTGCCCTATGCTCAAGGTGAAAGTTGGTACTTCACCGGCGGACCGCATGGCGGCTGGGACTCCGGCTCTGCATGGGGAGCACTCGATTTTGCACCACAAGACAACCCCGGCAGTTGTCTCGCCAGCACCTACTGGTCACTGCCATGGCAGATGGACTCATCACCCGCACCGGCATCGGCTCCGTCATTCAAGATTTGGATAACGACGGCTACGAACAAACCGGCTGGGTCATCCTTTATATGCATGTCGGAGAAGCCGAACGCACAACACCCGGCGAATATCTCTTTCGAAACGAACGCGTCGGTCATCCGTCTTGTGAGGGCGGTTTCTCAAATGCCACACACGTCCATGTAGCGCGCAAATACAATGGCGAATGGATCGCCGCCGACGGCGCCCTTCCATTCAACCTCGACGGTTGGGTATCAAGCGGGCAAGCCTACGAATACGACGGATTCCTAACACGCAGCGGCATCAGCATCGAAGCCATCGACGGCGCATCCGAAGCAAACCTCGTCACCCGTTAACTCACGTCCCATTAACGTATCTGGATATAATTCATTTACATGATACAACGCCTCCTTGCTGTTACCATCACAGTTTCGCTGACAATTTCTGCCTGTGGAACTTCCCCATCCATTTGGGGAGTTGCCTCCACCCCAACTTCAAACGTTGCTCAAGCCACGCCTCAAACCGACCCGTTTGCTGGTCAGACCGACCAGATTATTTTCCCCACCTCGACCATTCCCCCGTTCATCGAAACGAACAACGCGGTCACACCTGAGCCTTCGCACACAGAAAACCCAAAAACGCCAACAGCTCACACCCAAACCCCGGCACCTCTTAACGACGCCGCCCCCTTCCTTTACTATGCCCAAAGCGGCGACATGCTTTCTGCTGTTGCGGCTCGCTTCAATGTCAACGAATCCGAGATCGTCTCCGATGCCGACCTCACAAAAACCACGCTCATTGAACCGGGCACATTGCTCATCATCCCAAACCGCATTAACGAAGCGACCACACCCAACATCCAGCTTTTGCCCGATGCTGAATTTGTAAACTCTGCCACCGCGCTCGATTTTGACACACAAGTGTTTGTCGAATCGCAGAACGGCTACCTAAGCAGCTTTCGTGATTACCTCGGTTCCGCTGGCTGGGTAGAAGGGTATCAAGCCATCGATCGGCTTTCCATCGAGAACTCGATCAACCCGCGGTTATTACTCGCCTTACTCGAATACGAAGCCCGCTGGGTGCGCGGACAACCCATTGACATATTGCATACCGAATACCCCATGGGTTTCAACGATTATCGTTATAAAGGTATGAGCGTGCAAATGACCTGGGCAATCAACACTATGTCAATTGCATATTATGGCTGGCGGGCAGGCACGCTCACACATCTCGAATTTCCTGAGGGTACACAACTGCGTCTCGATCCACGCCTCAATGCCAGCACAGTTGCCATTCAATATCTATTCTCCAAACTTCACAGCGAATCACAATGGTCGCAGATCATCAACCCCGATTCGGGCTTCTCCGCTATCTATGAAGAAATGTTCGGCGATCCTTGGGCTAGAGCCAACCTAATCGGTCCCATCTTTCCGCCAGGGTTGAATCAACCTCCACTTGTATTGCCCTTTGAGCCGGGTGCCAAATGGAGTTTCACCGGCGGTCCACACAATGGCTGGGGGCAGATCAACCCAAATATTTATGGTCAGTCCCATAGCATTTTCTCCGCCATCGATTTTGCACCCGCGGCGGCAAAAACAGGTTGCGTACCCAATGATGCCTGGGTAGTTGCTTCAGCTCCCGGGCTGGTCGTCCGCTCAGGAAATGGTATTGTGATGATTGACCTGGACGGTGACGGCTACGAACAAACCGGCTGGAACTTGCTCTACCTGCACCTCGCCACAAAAGATCGTGTAGCTGCGGGAACTTATCTTGAAACAAATGACCGCATTGGGCACGCCTCATGCGAAGGTGGTGTATCTACAGGAACCCATTTGCATTTTGCACGAAAATTCAACGGCGAGTGGGTCACTGCTGATGGTCCGATTCCCTTTGTGATGAGCGGATGGCGCGTTGTCGCTGGAGAAGAACCCTACAAAGGGCAACTCGTCAATGGCGATCAAGTGGTCACTTCTGATTTGCTGGGTCAAGCCTGGTCGAATATCATCCGTGAAAAAGATGAATGAGCCCAGCGAGACGATCTATAATTTCAAATGAAAAAGAAAAAAATAAAAGCAAATAGTATATTGCCTTGCCTTTCTATCGCTGTGCTATTGCTTTCTTCGTGTTCTTCCCAATCGAATACCCCATCTCTCGATACTGCACCGGCACAGGTACCTGAAGAAAACTCCGCATCGATCTCAACACCTTTGCCGAGCCGCCCATCCTACGCTCCTGGTGAACTAGTGGACTATATCGCCCAAACTGGCGATACCTTACCTGCACTTGCCTTGCGATTCAATACCAGTGTTGATGAAATCCTTGCTGCCAACACATTTATTCCGCGTGAAGCTACGACCATGCCGCCGGGTATGCCCATCCAGATACCGATCTACTATCGTGCCTTGTGGGGCAGCACATTCCAGATCATCCCCGATCATGCCTTTGTGAATAGCCCCACGGGCAGCGGTTTCAGCACAGCTGCTTTCGTGGCATCGCAGCCTGGGTGGCTGAAAAATTATCGGGCATATGTTGGGGGCGAATGGAAATCAGGTGCAGAGCTTGTAGATTATGCCGCGGTCAACTACAGCATTAATCCACGCTTGATTCTGGCGATCCTGGAATATCAAGGCGGCGCGCTCACATTGGAAGAGATTCCTGTGCGAAGGAATCTGCTTGGGCTGACCCGCCCATTTTGGGAGTCGCCGTATTTGCAGATCGTCCTTGCCGCCAACACGCTCAACAACGGATACTATGGCTGGCGCATCGGTACCCTGACCGAATTTGAAGATGACGGTGGGAATTTGATACGCCCAGATCCATGGCAAAATGCAGGCTCTGCTGCGCTTCAATATTATTATTCGCGTATGTTCACTGGCGAAGAATTCAACCGTGCCATCAGCCCAGATGGGTTATACAAAACCTATATCACCTACTTCGGCGACCCATGGCAAGACTCTTTTGAATTACTACCGGGTAGTTTACAACAACCTGAACTATTTCTCCCCTTCCCTGTTTCGCAAACCTGGAACTATACCGGCGGACCGCATACCGGTTGGGGTACAGGTGAACCCTTCTCAGCATTAGACTTCGCGCCTCCCTCCGAAAAATCGGGCTGTGTGCCTGCTAAACTAGAAAACTTTGTCACCGCTGTTGCCAATGGACTTGTTGTGCGATCAAGCAAAGATGGCTTGGCTCTCGACCTCGACCGCGACGGTGATGAACGCACAGGCTGGGTGATCTTCTACCTGCATCTTGCCACTGAACAACGCGCGCCCGTTGGCTCAGATTTAACAGCGGGCGACCTGATCGGGTATCCCTCTTGTGAAGGTGGGCGCTCTACTGGAACGCACGTCCACATTGCTCGCAAGTACAACGGCGAATGGATACCCGCCGATAGCGCTTTACCCTTTGTACTCAGCGGTTGGGCTGCACATGCAGGTTCAAGCGCCTACCAAGGCACTCTCACCAAAGGTGGGCTTACCGTTATCGCCTGTGAGTGTGGCGATGCTTACACTGCCATTAGCAGTAATTATCCTTAATTAAATTTACATCTAGACAGCTTTAAACTCGCCCGCCGAAGGCAGACCATGATCTACCTTCGGCGGGCGTTTGCCAGTTTCTTTGCAAAACTTTTATGAAGTTTATTCTTCGATCACATCAGGAACGAATTTTTCAAGATTCCGTTTCGAGATACCACCTATCCACATCAAGCGGACTCGTCCATTCCTATCTACCACGTAGGAGCTAGGCAGGTTCATCGTATTAAAATTGCGCCCCGCCTGACTGCCCATATCAAGCCATATAGGAAAAGTTAGATCAAATTCATTAACAAACGGAAGAACGATGTCGCGCGTCTCACCTTGATCGATGGCGATCAATACGAAACCTTCCGATTGGTATTTTTCATGGAAGGCTTTTAGGGTGGGCATCTCTTCGCGGCAGGGCGGGCACCAGGTTGCCCATAAGTTGACTAGGACGACCTGACCAAGGTAATCTGAAAGTGCGGCTGGCTCGCCGTTTAATGTGGTGAGATTCAGTTCGGGCGCAGGGAAATCTACTTGAGTAGGAACCGTTGAAAAGTCCTGAGTAGAGGCGAGGGTATATGGGTTTGTCAAAAGCATGAAAGCGATTCCCAAGGCAAGGAGCCCGAATCCAACCATGATCATGGCAATCATACGCCCGGTGGTAGATGAAGTATAAGTTTCGTTCATATTTTGCAAATTAACAATTTCGGAAAGTATACCGTATGATAATAGATGAGCTACTAAAATTGGGATAAATGTCATTCAGTTTAGGATGGATGATACTAGAAACATGCCAATGGCTTGATTAATATAGCTAAATGTTGGACTCTTTACCCCGTATTCCTATATTTACTGACCTGAACCCTGAACAAAATTCAATGTTAATGTCAGCTTTTGAGCCATTTAAGTGTTCACCCGGCACGGTGATTTTTGAGCAGGGAGACCCATCTTATCATTTATATCTGATCTTAAAGGGTAAAGCGATCATCAGCTATAAACCGTATGATGGTCCACGAATCATCCTTACACGCATCAAGGATGGAGATGTCTTTGGCTGGTCAGCTGTGATTGGCGGTAATAAATATTCTTCCAGTGTGGTTAGCGAAACGGATCTAGAAAGCATTCGCATTGAAAAGCAGAACTTGCGCAATCTGATGGAGAGACATCCAGAAACCGGAAAGGTTCTAATTGACCGGCTGGCTCTTAACGTTTCACCGCGTTGGCAGAATGCGCACCAACAGATCGAACCTTTTATAACTCAAGAAAGGATGTAACCATGAATGTTTCAGAAGTATTGTCACGTGAAAGTCAGGTGCGGCGTCTTCTTGAAAATCTAAGCGCTTATATTGAACAATTCCACGGCGGGAGGGTTGAGTTCATCTCGCTGGAAGAAGATGAACTCAAAGTACGGTTGGGCGGGGCTTGTCTTAACTGTCCTTTGTTACCCTCTACTTTACATGGCTGGGTCGAAGGGACGGTTCACCAGTTCTTCCCTGAAATTCATGTGAAGGTAGGGAATTAAACATAACCGCCTCTGCGATGATCGCAGAGGCGGTTATGTTTAGAAAAGTTTTTTATGCACTTCGGGTAAATTAGCGGACAATGAGAAAGCCACCAATAGCGATCAGTGCGGCTGCCCAAAAATAGTTCATAAAGTTCAGCAAAGAGCCAAGCCCAAGCAGACCCATCACACCAAGCACACCCGCGGGCCAATATGCCCATTTCATCCCTGCAAGTACAGCAACAAGAAGAAATGTCAGCGACAGACCCATGAAGAAAAAGCCCGCAGTCTGAAACTCGCCGAAGCGCTCAGCAGCAACCGTCATCACGGCTAACGTCGTAAGCACACCGCCAGGGATAAGCCCCCACCAACGCTCAACCGTGTTGGTAAGATAGACAACAAAAAAAGTTAGCCCAATACCACCGAGGACGATCGCGCCGGAATATTCGTCAAAGTATGCAGATGTGAAAATCAACAAGGAGAGTGCCGTCAGCACACCGCCTGGGATGATTGCCCACCAACGTCCGTTACGATCGGTAAGGTACACGTACCAAAAAGCAAACGCGATGCTACCCAGAAAGACCGCTCCGCCCATATCTTCCAATGCCTCGGGTAAAAGGATCAAGACACCCAAGCCTGCCAGAGTAAACCCAGGAATGGCTGCCCACCAATTATTTCCACTAAACAGCAGTGTTAAAAACGCCAAGCCGCCTAAAAGGAATACAGCGCCCCAGAAATAGAGAGAAACATTTTCAAGATAGCCCATGGTTTGAGCCAAAGCCAGCCCACCGCCAAGAATAAGCAGCAAGCCGACCACAATACGTGGATCGAATCGTTTCAACATATTTCAACTCCTATTTGATGTTCACAGAAACCGCGCCGCCTTTGACGAAAATATCAACGGCGTTCTCTGCAGTTGCAAAGTCTGGTGATTCGTTGTTCGGGAAGCGAGATCGATCTACATGGAAATCGCCAGCGCCAATGGCACCTTTCGCACGAATGGAAACGCCCTCAGGGACGCTAATGGTCAAAGACGCGGCACCAATCTCACAGTCCATTTTGAGGCGACCATGTGCAGGTAAGGTTAGGACGGTATCACTTGCACCCGCCTTTAATTTAATATCGGTAATCATTAGGTCATGAAGATCGATCTCAGATTTATTCGCGCCGAGACTTAAATCCAACGCCATTGGTATGGATGCATTGAAAGAGACATCCCAATCCAGCTGGCTTTGCGGACCAAATACCGGGAACATGAAAATATCTTTTTCAGGTTTCAGCCTCACATCCAGTTTTTCACCGCTGCGATTAGACGTTTGATCCAAGCCGCCAGTAAATGTGCCGTTCAATAGATCAGAACCAGAAGCGCCGCCATGAATGCGGAACTCACCTGCCCCATGACTAATATGTACACTGGCTTCACGGGCACCTTGCAAGTCAACATTAGCTGTTTCCGTTTCAACAGTGCGGCGCACAAATACGCTTAACAGAACCCAAATGCCAAAACCGATCAGCAAGAGAGGCCAGAAGATGCTCATAAGCGAATTTCCATTCGGAAGGGTGAGTCCCATTTCACTGGCAAGCAACAACCCTCCAACAAGGATCAATACGCTACCCCAAAATAATTGATTGCGACTCATTTTTATTCCTTCTTACGATAGGAGCGATATAAACCGCTGCCTAACACCCATACCCCAAGCAAAATCAGCAACACCGCAGGACCAAACTCACCGAGGATGTTCCATCCGCCTAGGAATGCAGCGAACACGAGGAAGAGCACCGCGCTAACCACCATCAGGTTCAATCCCTTTTTCAGGTTTTCGCCGGTATTCTCACCAAGCAAGCCTTGCAGAATCGTACCCACCCCAATGAAGCCGGGAATAAGCGCCCACATGTAAGACCATGAATTATAGTTACCTGTGGTCTCTTGATAATAAAAAATACCACCAATGCCCGCCACAATGGCAGCCGGAACAGCCAAACCTGGCGAGCCTGTTACCAAACCGACGATCAAGATCCCGGCACCGATCAATAGCATATTGACGGGCCACTCGGTATAAGGCGCGAAGAAATCGCGGAACTCAGGCATGGTCTGATTGAGCAGAAACCAGCCGCCAACCAAGATCAAAATAATGCCCAAGGCAAGTTGAGAACGACCAGATTTGTTCATAAAAGATTCTCCTATCACTTCATTGAATATAGTTTATAACTTTTCAAGCATAATTGAAAGCCTCTTCCATATACGCAGAAGTCGCCGATTTGTTTCAGCGCCTGCCCAGCCACACCCCAAATTGAGCCGGTTCCCGCCCGCCTCGCAACCGCGCCCAAAGCGGCTTCAACGCCCACTTCCAACCATAAGCTGGCACATGCTGCTGCCACTCCAAATGCAAGCGCTTGCCCAACTCGCGCATCCTGTCATAGGTTAAGAAACCTTCGCTGGAAATCGAATCAGATGCGAAGCCATAACGCGCCAAAAATTGAGCCTTACGCTCTTCAAGCATCTGCCTACCTGACTCAGCGTTGCGATACACCGGCGAATCCATCACCACCAACAGCCCATCTCGCCGCAGAACTCGCAGCGCTTCGGTCAGTATCTCTTCGTATCGTTCCGCATAATGCAATGATGCATTGAACACCACCACATCGGTAGCGGCATCTTCAAACGGCAGGTTAGAAAACTCGGCTTGAAACGGCACAAAGCGGGCTTCATAATTCCGCCAAGCGCCCAAGCCATCCTCTGCATTCACGAGCAAATCCACCGCACACACCTCATGCCCCCCCAACGTCAGCCGGTTTGAAAGCCAGCCATTGCCCGCACCTAAATCTAAAACTATTGATTTTTTCGGCAACAATTTTTCCAACAAACGAAAACTTGCGGCGCGAATCTTCCAGTCTGCTGAGAAGCGTCCGCTTAAATCCTGAAACGGCAGAGCGCGATAGTAAGAAGCCTCGGCAGAGAATCTGCCTTCGAAACGCCGCACCCGCTCATAGTCCGTGATGAAACGTGCATAATGCGACTCGCGCTCCGGCAGTAGGAACCGCCAAATTCCATCGAGCTGATGAAAGACCAGCGCCTCTTTCTCACATCGAAGTTGGTCTGGCGCTTCAAGCGTCAACTCACCCTTACAGCGCGGACAAATTAATTTCATGCATCCCCGCTCAGAGTTTGAATCGCCGCGCGATAGACCATCTTAAACGAATGGTTAATTCGTTTAAGATCATTGGGCATCTCCCAGTTGAGATTCGCCAGCTTATCTGCTGCAACCACCACAGCAGATGCCTGCACGCTGCGCACTTTTGCAAGTGCAAACAACGCTGCAATTTCCATTTCGACGACATGAATTCCATCGGCTTGATAATGCAAGATCTCTTCCCGAGTCTCACGATAGGGCGCGTCGGTTGTCCATGTTGCTCCAAGAGTTGCGTGTGGAAGATTAGCTTTTAATCGTTCTGTGAGAGTCTCATCAGCATGAATGAATTTTTCTGCAGGCAGGTAATGATGCGATACGCCTTCATCACGAATGGCTCGTTGTGGAATCACAATATCGCCCACATTCAATTGTGCTTGCAATGCCCCGCCCCACGAAAGCAACACAAAACGCTTCACACCCCAGGCAATCAGTTCTTCGGTCAGTGAAGCTGTCACCGGCGCGCCAATGCCAAAGTTGGAGAGCACGCCCACCCGTCTGCCTGAGGCGCGGATGAGGTGAACTTCCCCGAAGATATTGCCAACCTTCCGAATTGGAATCCGCCAGCGGTGTTGCTTGGGCAGGTCATTCTTCAAACATAAAATCATGCCCTCTGGCGCTGCAATATTCGGAAATTTACCAAAACGCTTGCGCATGGCAATCGTATCTTGCGGACGCATGACAGGCTCGCCTTGATATTTTTCAGGAAAGTTCGGGAACGACATGCCGCCTCCACTGACGCCACAATAAAAACGCATGAACAACCTCGGCAAAAAGAACTGCCCATGCAACGCCGACGACACCATATAGTTTTATGTTGAATGCCACTAACAGAATGAGAACCGCTAAAGCAATCAAAAGTGGATTCAACACAAGCCTCTCACGCCCCATTGCTACCAATCCCAGAGACATATACGTTACCAACACATACACAGGAACGATCCATATCAAAACTCTCAGTGCAGGCGCGGCAGAAATAAATTCATTACCGAACAAAAATTTCAAAAAAAGGTCAGCAAATATAAACAGAAGTAGCGAGATCAGAAACGCAGAAACAGACAAAGCTCTTAAACCTGTTCTTTGTCTTCCAAATTTTTCGTCCTTTGCCATCTCTGGGTACAAAGCCGCAAACGCTGAAAAATGACCGAGTTTACCCGCATCGGTTAGGCGAGAAGCAACAGAGAAAATCCCCGTAGTTGAATAGCTCGAGAAAACGGGCAAGAGCACCACTGGCATTTTTTCATAGACCAAACGCAGAGTCCCGATCAGCG
The DNA here is from genome assembly GCA_039796675.1 of Chloroflexota bacterium. GTDB lineage: Bacteria > Chloroflexota > Anaerolineae > Anaerolineales > Villigracilaceae > Villigracilis. The sequence goes on along the minus strand of JBDKJK010000047.1, from coordinate 1,167 downwards.
CCATAGATGAACACTCGCGCAACAACGAAAAAAAACGCATTGGCGAGAGAAACTCCAGCCGAATGGGAACATATCCACTTGCCCAGAGTGCCACCAGCACATGCGCGATCAACAAGGAAACGATTAGCAAGTGGATGCCGCCGCGCGCTGCCCATAACACCAGCACTGCAAAGAATTGCAAAACCGCCATCAATAATTGTGCAATGGAATATAAAGCCATCTGGCTGCGCGCGCGGACGGCAATGGTAAAGATCGAAAAGAACGAAAGCGGGAAAAGCGCCAGGGTGTAGGTCTTTACTGAAGATGGAACATGAAAAAATTCGCCAACCCAAAATACCAAGCCAATATAGATCAGCGACAAAAATAATTGCCCGCCCAAACCATCGGTCAATAACCAGGAAACATCTGTGACCGACAATTTACGAATAAGGACCATATCCATGCCAAAATTGGTGAACGCATTACCGACCAATAAAACAGCCGAAGCCAGCGCATATTCGCCAAACTCGTCCACGCCGAGCAGACGGGCAAGCAGAATATTCGCAAGAAACCCCAACCCTTGCGCTCCATAACGTGACAGAACCGTCCAGAAGATATTTTTTAACATATATGGTAGGGGCAATCCTTGCGGTTGTCCGTTTTTTTGATTACCGCGCAAACGAACGCAGGCGCATTTCTGCCCGTACCCAACCCAACACATACATGGGTGTTAACGCCATGCCTCGCATTTCAAGCTTCTTCCACGCCTTCCGCAGACGGAACTCATGATGCACCCGCCCATGCAGAATACGATAAAACTCCTGCGGAAACGGTCCACGATAGAGCATGGCAAGATCGTCTGAGTCGACCCAATTTTGTTTTTCGCCAAGCTCAAGTTTGACTCGTTCATAGAATTTCGTCCCTGGCAGCGGATACGAAACAGAGATACCAATATCATCTGGCATACAGTCGCGGACCATCTTCAAGGTCAATTGCACATCGTCCCAAGTCTCGCCGGGATATCCAAATTGCAAGAAAAATCCGATTTGGATTCCATTGGCATGCAATAATTCCGCCGCGCGATAAATATCTTCGACCTTATCGCCTTTATCCATCGCATCCAGAATTTTTTGTGAACCAGATTCCGCGCCCACCCAAACGATCTTGCAACCGGCTATTGCCAGAGCT
>JBDKJK010000046.1:0-8466 GCA_039796675.1 Chloroflexota bacterium | reverse complement strand
ATGATCGGCAAGTCAGTGACTTCAAAGGGGATGATGAGAAAAAAAGAGAAGAATATTGAAAAGCAGGCAATCAGAGAGTGACTGGCTTGCGGACGTATCAGGGCAGGGATAAGCCCGGTGCTCAGGATTAATAATGAAACGATGAAGGAGAATGGCGCTACTGCCAAATAAATGGGCACGCCGCTTTTTATCGCTGCCCACCCGAGCAGGACAGCATTCAAGGAGAGTGCTGCAAAGATCGGAAAAAATAAGGACAGTCTTTTTATCATGCAGAAGAGGGGTGTAGATGGTTATGTTCTCAATAGATCCAACAATTTTGGTGTGTCTGAAATAATTTCATCGGCGCCCATTTTTCTTAACTCGGGTTCTTCGCCAAAACCGCATAAAACGCCCACGGTTTGTGCGCCTGCCGCTCTCCCTGCGCGGATGTCTACCGTGGTGTCGCCGATCATTAAGCAATTTTCGGGTGCAACGTTCATTTTCTTTGCTGCCAGCAGAACCGGGTCGGGGTAGGGTTTGGTATGGGTTGCTGATAAGCCGGTGACAACAGTATCGAAATATTTTACAAGGTCAAATTGCTCAAGGAAGCGCATGGTGCCCTTTTCGTCACGCGCGCTGACAACTGCCATGGGGTACCGTCTGTGGAGTTGTTTGAGCATCTCATCCACGCCGGGGACGAGCAGAAATTTTTTGTCGGAATGTTTTCGGTGGCGCGAAAGCCAGTTGATAACGGCGACCATTTCGTCGTCGAGGTGAAGCGTGTCGGCGAGTCCTAAGAGGGCGTTGCCGGGGGCTTCAATCCACATCACAAAACGGCGGGCGGTGTAGTTTGGGTCTTTGAAGAGTATTTTGGGGAAAAATTTTGAGATTCGTTTGGCGTAGAGGTCGTCGGTGTCGCTTAGGGTGCCGTCCACGTCGAAACACAGGGCTTTTATCATTGGTACTTTCAGGGGCATGGATTAATTGTACCAAAGGGACTATACTTATATTGGGATTTTTTATGGCTGAAGATCAAAATCGTTCCGTGCTCGAATTATTGGTAAAGGTTAGCCGTGAAGTAGCAACGGCGTTAGACTTGCGCACCGTTTTACAACGAGTGCTATTTGCCTGTATTCAGTATGTGGGTGGGGAACGCGGCAGTGTGGTGGTGATGGACGATCACGGCAAGCCTGTGGATGCCACCATTGTGTACGGTAAACAGTTCCACGATCATACGACCCAGCAACTACGTGACACTGTAGAAAAAGGTCTGGCGGGGTGGGTCATCCAAAACCGTATGCCGGTACTTGTGCCAGACACCAGCAAGGATGAACGCTGGCTGCGCCGTGAAGATGACGCCAAGGATAGAAGTGGTTCCAAGTCGGCGATCTGCGTTCCACTTATGGCACGTGATCGTCTCGTTGGAGTGTTGACTCTCGTCCACTCTGTGCCCAATACATTTAACATCGAACATCTCGATTTAATGAAAGCTATTGCCGATCAGGCAAGTATAGCGGTCTTGAACGCGCGTCTTTTCATGGAAACCGAACGCACAGCGCGTGTGATGACTTCACTGGCAGAAGGCGCTGCGTCGATGAATTCGACGCTGGAAATGCAGGATGTTCTCAGACACATTCTTAACCAGACCATGCAGGCGCTTCAGGTGGAAACCGTTGCCTTGGGGTTGATCGAACAACCCAGCAAAGACCTTGTTTTCAAAGCCGCGGCTGGGAATAACTCAGGTGAGATCCCTGGGATTCGCATTCCCGCCGGGCAGGGGTTGATTGGCAAGGTCATTAGCTACGGATATGGAATGGTTATCCCTACCATCAAAAATGTTGTAGGTCTTGTCGAAGCCGACCGGCTGGATGGGGTGGACATTCGCGCATTTGCCATCGCTCCGATCCAATTGCATGGAAAAGTCATCGGCGTGTTGGAGGCGGTCAACCCAATCTCTGGCGCGTTTGGTCCTGATGCCTTGGTGGTAATGACCGGGCTGGGCAGCCTGGCAGGCACGACCATTGAGAATTCAAGATTATTCGAGCAGCTCCAAAACGCACACAAACATTATCGTGAACTGTTCGAAGACAGTGTCGATCCGATCATTATCACCAACCTGAAAGGCAATATTGTAGAAGCAAATCGGCAGGCTGTGTCTTTGAGCGGGTATCCCAGTATTCAGCTTCAATCCATGAGTATTGACCAAATTCACGAAGTGAACTGGGACAAAGTTGGCGAAAGATTCCAGTCTCTACAAAATGGCACATCCAGCACATATGAATCCGGCTTGTATCGACAAGATGGCGTTTCAGTACCCGTGGAAGTGTATGCCCGCCGTGTCGAATTCCAGGATACTTATTCAATCCAATGGATATTAAGGGATATTACCGCCCGCCGCGAACTGGACGACCTGCGCAACGACATGACCTCCATGCTTTTTCATGACCTGCGTTCTCCTCTCGGAAACATTGTTTCAAGCCTGGAGATGATGAGCACTCTCATGCCGGTCGATGATGAGACGTTGAACTCGATGCTCAACATCGCCAAAAATTCCACCGGGCGCATTCAACGCCTGGTAAATTCGTTGTTGGATATCAACCGCCTCGAAGCCGGGCAAAAGATCACCGATCAGAATTCGATCGACACGGTGGCATTGATTCGCGAATCAATCCGCGATGTTGAGATCTCCATTGCCGCCCGTCAGCATACATTGAACAATCGGGCGATCACTGTCCTGCCTATGATCTGGGTGGATGTGGATATGATTTATCGCGTCTTGGTGAACCTATTAGAGAATGCCTCAAAATTCACGCCGGTTGGCGGGCGAATTGATATCGGTGCGCAAACCAGCCAGGATGGTTTATTCGTCCGCTTCTGGGTGCGAGATAACGGACCCGGCATTCCCTCTGCAGAACGCGACCGCATCTTTGAAAAATTTACACGCTTGCGAGGCAAGAACAGAACCGGTGGGTTGGGTGTTGGGCTGGCATTCTGCAAGCTTGCTGTTCATGCACATGGCGGCGAAATCTGGGTCGATAGCGAAGTCGGAAAAGGCACCACATTCTGGCTGACCCTGCCTGTTGCACAACGCCAATCGACTGGTAAACTAAAGCGCCATACCGGGCGCCTCACCTACAAACCGGATAAAGATCAACCACCAGCCCCGTAAGGCGGCTTGCGAAAGGATATTTTCTTAGAACCAACATGCAGGAAATCACAAACAATATTTACATCGAAGACCAATTCCTCGGCGTCACTCTTGGGGTGATCGTCACTCCGCGCGGCTTGATTCAGATCGACGCCCCCCCATCGCCAGAGGATGCCAGATCTTGGCGCGCCTCACTCATGAATTTGGGCGGCGGCATCGACCGGTTGCTAATCAACCTCGACGCCCACCCCGACCGCACCCTCGGCGCACGCGCCATGGACTGTACCGTAGCGGCGCATGAAAAGACCGCGCTCATTTTCCGTACCCGTCCTAGCACCTTCAAAGCCCAAGGCGAAGAAACTGGCGCAGATTGGGAATCCATTCCGGGGCTCGGTAGTGTGCGTTGGGCTCCACCTGAGATTTCCTTTCTCGATCAGATGAGCCTGCATTGGGGCAGCTCGCCTGTTCTGCTTGAATCTCATGCCGGTCCTTCCAACGGCTCCATTTGGGTACGCCTGCCAACAGAAAAAGTGGTTTTCGTTGGCGATACGGTCATGAAAAATCAGCCGCCCTTTCTAGCTGGGTCCAATCTCAAGGCGTGGTTGGAATCTTTGAGCTTGCTTATGGAACCTGAATTCAAAGGATATACCTTTATCAGTAGCCGCGGCGGAGTGATCACCAGTGCCGCCATCAAAGCCCAGTATGATTTTCTTAAGCATGTTCACGACAAGATCAATAAATCCACAAGCAAGAAACCCAACCCTGCCGCCGTGGAAAAAATGGTCACTTCCTTATTGACTTGGTTCAAGGCTCCGGCAGCGCGGCAGAAGCAATTTGCCCAACGCCTACGCTATGGATTGTTGCACTACAATGCCCGGCAATACCACACCCCCAGCAATGCCACTGAGGATTAGTGAAAGCTCCTACACCTCTCCTTGAACTGACACGCGGCAACATTGTTGAAGCGATTCATAGAGGGTCCATTGCCATTGTCAGCGCAGACGGCAGCTTATTAAACTCTTATGGCGACCCTAACACGGTCGCCTTTTTGCGCTCTTCTGCCAAACCCTTTCAGTTGCTACCCTTTGTAGAAGCAGGCGGCGTAGAGCATTACAACTACACCCAACGCGAACTCGCCCTCTCCTGCGCCTCGCATGACACTGCCCAATTTCATCTCGATGCCGTGGCGGCTATGCAGAAAAAAACCGGCATTGAAGAAAGCCATCTGCAGTGCGGTCCGCATTTGCCAAGTGATGCGCACAAATTAAGAGAAGTCATTCAACATAACATCACGCCAACTTCGAACTTCAACAACTGCTCAGGCAAGCATACCTCCATGCTTGCATTCGCCAAAATGCGCGGACTATCCCTCGAAACTTACCTTTCCGTCGATCACCCCATTCAACAAGATATTCTCAAAACACTGGCAGACATGTGCCGCATGGAGGCTAAAGATATTCACCTCGGCACCGATGGCTGTTCAGCTCCCAACTTTGCCTTGCCACTGTATAACTCTGCGCTGGGCATGGCACGCTTATGCGACGCCCGCGAACTTTCAGAAACACGCGCCACAGCGTGCAAGAAGATCACCTCTGCCATGACGGCACACTCCGAAATGATCGGCAATCATGGCGAGTTCGACACCGAACTCATGAAAATAGCACAAGGTAAGATCGTCACCAAACGCGGCGCAGAAGGCTTTCAGATCGTTGGCATTCTGCCGGGTGTCATCCATGCACAAGGTGTAGGCATTGCCATCAAAGTCAGCGACGGCGATAAATCTTCGATGGACGATTCACTACACACACACGTCCGTGTGCGCCCACCGGTGGTGTTGGAGATTCTCCGTCAGCTGGGCGCCCTGACCGAAGCGCAGATGCAAGCCCTGGCGGCGTTCGGACCCGAGAAAATCCTAAAAAATTATGCCGGGCTGGTCACCGGAAAACTCTATCCCGTCTTTAAACTTTAATCCATGAATCACTTACAAACTCGCGCTTTGCAAATTCATAAAACCCTTTTAGAGGTTTTCGGCGAACCGATCTGGCGCAACCCATTGCCCGCCATTGATGAGCTCGTCTCCACCATCCTTTCGCAAAATACCAACGATGTGAACCGTGACCGCGCCTTTGAAGCCTTGCGTGCCAAATTCCCCACTTGGGAAGCCGTGCGCGATGCAAAAGAAAAAGATGTGGTGGATGCGATCAAACCGGCAGGACTGGCGAATCAAAAAGGTCCACGTATTCAAAAGGTATTGCAGGAAATTACCAAAGAACGCGGATCGCTCAACCTGGACTTTTTGGCTGGTCTGCCCATCGAAGAAGCCCGTGCCTGGCTGACGAAGTTCAACGGCGTAGGACCAAAAACTGCTGCCATTGTTTTATGTTTCTCATTGGGTATTCCCGCCTTCCCCGTGGATACGCACGTCTATCGCGTCAGTGGTCGCCTTGGCTTACGCCCCGAAAAGATGACCGTAGAGCAGGCGCACCCTCATCTCGAGTCTGTCTTCCCACCAGAAACGTACTACGCCGCGCACCTGAACATCATCCGCTTGGGGCGAGAAGTGTGCAATGCCAGAAAGCCGTTATGTCCGCAGTGCCCGGTGAAACATTTGTGTGAGTATAAAGAGAAGACGACGTAAAAATCCCGAAGATATGAAATTATTCTAGAATCACACAAAATAGATTCGAACCCCGAAGGGGTGTCACGGCACTAAGAATATGACACCCCTTCGGGGTTTATTGATTACCGTGCTTAATCTATAATCCTGCCACTCCTTCGGAGTTACAAAACCAAAAGGTATAATTCACTTTGTATGAACCAGCCCCCTGTCAGCCTTGCTTTGGAAAAATTAAATATCCCGCATCAAATCTTTCGGCATGAAACGCCGGTGGATTCGTTTGAGAAAGCCGCCAGTGACCGTGGTCAGCGCCCTTCGCAGATCGTGCGGACGATCCTCTTCCGTGTGAGTGAGGAGGAATTTGCGTTGGTGCTTGTGGCAGGACCGGGACAAATTTCGTGGAAAATCTTGCGGAAGCTACTGGGCAAGTCTCGCATTACGATGGCGACCGAAGAAGAAGTGCTAGCTGTGACGGGCTATCGCCCAGGGACGGTGGGTCCGTTTGGGTTGGTGAAGCCAGTACAGGTGATGGTAGAGGCGGGGCTTTTGAAGGAAGAGGAAGTCTCCATAGGGTCGGGCATGCGTGATACGGCGGTTATCATCAAATCGGCAGACTTGATGAAGGGGTTAGGGAATATGGAAGTTGTAGAATTGTTTGAATAGGACGATAGACGATGAACCATAGACCATGGCAGGACATCTATCGTCAACGGTCTATGGTTACAAAAAATGGAGAACATGATGAGCTATAAACAACGTGTGATTGATTTTGTGGAAATTGAATGGGCAACCTATATTGAGAGGTTCAATCGCCTGCCAGAGTTGAGTGGATTGCAACGTGTTCGCAGGCAGGGCTATGAACGCTTCCGCGATATGCTGGCACACATCCTTTCGTGGTGGGAAGATGTGATGCCGATCGTGCTGGCAATTGCCGAGAACCGTGAATTCGAAAAGAAGAAGTATGACTTCGATGCCTTCAATGCCGAGGCGGTTGCCAAGTATAAAGATTGGGATGAAGCCGAGTTTTTAGCTCACTTTGAGAAAACACGTCAGAAGGCCGCAACAGATTTGAGGTCGATGAATGAAGCGGCGTTTGAAGATCGTCGCATTCAGGGGCGGCTTAACGGCATCTTCGTCCATCATGCTCGCGAGCACTTGGTCACAGTGAGCAAGTTTCTAACCCTAGATACGTTGGAGTACGAATGGAAAGCGTTACCGGCAAAATTTGATGCCTCTGATAAAAAGGAAGAGTATTTGAAAAAAGAGGGTCTGCCACGTTTTGGCGATGTGCTAGCACATGCCTTTGTGTGGTGGGATGAAGGTGTCATTGCTGTGCAAGGCGCGTTGAAGGATCCGTCGTTCATTTATGATGGACCGGGCAATACAGATGCCTATAATGCTGAAATCGTGGCAAAATATAAGCAGACGAGTGAAGCCGAATTGCGTGCTCTGTTCGAACAAAAACGTTTGGAAATGATCGAACTGGTGCGCGGGTTGCCCGACAGCGCCTTTGAAAACCCCACTATTGAAAACTGGCTCGCTGCCGATGCGGTTGAACATTACGACGAACACGCACTATAGACGATAGGATACTCCCCATGCCAAATCACATTGCGTATCTTGCTCTCGGAAGCAACCTGGGAAACCGACTTGCCAATTTAAAGAATGCGGTCTCGAACCTTCCGCCTCAAATGGAAGTGAAGAAAAAGTCGTTGGTGTATGAAACACCTCCCTGGGGTCATGCTGACCAACCCCACTTCTTAAATCAGGTGGTGATGGTCTATACGTACATGGAGCCTGAAAATTTACTCAGCCACCTAAAGCGGCTTGAGATCGTGTTGGGGCGTGAACCCTCCTTTGAGAACGGTCCGCGGGTGATCGATATTGATATTTTATTTTTTGACGATGTCATCATCGACTCGCCGCCGCTGGTTATTCCCCACCCGCGCCTGCATCAACGCGGATTTGTGCTGATGCCATTGAATGAAATTGAGCCGGAGCTTGTTCACCCTGTTTTGGGAAAATCCATCGGTGATCTGTTACTGGACGTGGAACGATTGAACATCGTTGAATATAAAGGCAAATAAATAAAACGACTGCAGACAGCAGACTGCGGTGGTCTATAGTCAAAAAGGAATCACATGCGCATCATTCGTTATCAAACTGCTGAAGGCAACGCCTCCTACGGCTGGATTTTGGAAGATAAAGTTGGCGAAGTGCAGGGACAGATCTTCGGCGAATATCGCCGCCGTGAAGCGCGGACTCCACTCAAGGAGTTGAAGCTGCTTGCGCCTTGTGAGCCAAGCAAGATCGTGTGTGTAGGGCGCAATTACATAGACCATGCCAAAGAATTGGGCAATGAAGTGCCCAAGATCCCGCTTATCTTTTTGAAGCCGCCTTCTTCGATCATTGCTACGGGTGAACACATTGTTTTGCCTTCTCAATCGAAACAAGTGGAGCATGAAGGTGAACTGGTGGTAGTGATCGGCAAACGAGCCAGAAACGTGACGGCAGAAAGTGCAAAGGAATTCATTTTTGGCTACACCATCGGCAATGACGTCACTGCCCGCGACCTGCAAAAATCAGACGAGCAATGGACGCGCGCCAAAGGCTTTGATACGTTCTGTTCGTTTGGTCCGTGGATAGACACCGACTTTGACCCTTCTGATGCAGTGGTCACTTGCCGCGTCAACGGGCAGATGCGACAGATGGCATCCAGCCG
>JBDKJK010000045.1:0-7139 GCA_039796675.1 Chloroflexota bacterium | reverse complement strand
GCATGGCAGCATGGTCTGCGGTGATGAGCAGTTCGGATGGGAGAGCAGCATCTTGCGGGAAGGTGGCGATGCCCAGGCTGAGGGTATGCCCTGAAAGCCCGACCCCATCTTGAATGGGTTCGATCGAGCCTTCTTTTGCGCCTTCGCAGAGGCGTTGTGCAAATGTCGCGGCATTTTTTGAGGAGCAATCTGAAAGGATGATGGCGAATTCGTCGCCGCCGTAGCGTGCTGCAATATCGTATTTTCGAAGAGTGCTTTTGATGATATCTGCAATGGCTTTTAAGCGTGCGTCTCCGGCAGGGTGCCCCCACTTATCGTTATATTCCTTAAAGAAGTCGATATCAAAAATAATTAGGGAGAGCTGGGTGTTATTTCGCCCGGCACGTTCAAATTCGGCTTGAAGCGCCTTTTCGAAGACATGCCGGTTAGAGAGCCCTGTAACAGCATCGGTAGTTGCCATTTGTTTAAGCTCTGCATGTAGGCGGGCATTATCCATGGCAAGAGCAATGGGACCTGCAATGGTGGTTAACAGGCTCACATCTGAACGGGTCAATCGGTTTCGCTTGTCTGATTCGACATTTAATATGCCGAGGACAATATCTTCTTTAAGAAGGGGGATGCAGATCTCGCTCCTGAGGTGCTGATCTGCCTGGAGAAATATATCTTCTTTTGAGGTATCTTCGATGAATTGTGCCATTCGTGTACGGACTGTTTTTCCGGCGACGCCCTGGCTGATATGGATTTTACTTAAGACCATTTCTTCTTGATATCCTATCTGGGCGGTCAACTGCAGATAGTCTTCTTTGAGAAGATAAATACTGACATGGGTGTATTGGAAGGCTTCTTTTAAGTTTTGAACCACGGTCTGGCTGATGGTTGCCATATCCAACGAGCTGACGATGAGTTTTGAAATACTTTGGATGGTCGTCAACGTGAGCAGATCATTCTGAGTTCGGGCGTATAGCGATGCGCGCACGAGCGACTCAGATACCTGGGTTGCCAGTGTTTCCAGGGTGGCTACATCCAGATCGTCGAAGGCATTTAATTCATAACTTTCAATATACAAGGTGCCATACACGGCACCACCCTTGAAGATCGGTGTGCAAATGGCAGAACCAGACCGGGTACTGGTGGAATAATAGTGAATGTCTTGCGACACGTTCCCAGCTACATAGGTCTTTTTTAGGCTGGCTGTATAACCGATAATGCCTGTACCATACTCTTGCTTGTACCCGGGTTGGTACCCAAAATCTTTGGTTGCTGAAATGGCAATAACCTCCAGCATGTTCTCTGTATTTAAGATAGAGATCGCTGCCATGGGGTACCCGAACTGATGAATGATTTCATCTACAGTGCGTTTGAGAATATCATTTTCATCAAAACTGCCTGCTATATGCCGCCCGGTTTCTTCAAGCAGAGATAATTGTTTTGATCGTCGTTTTTCCGCTTTTAAGAGGTTTTGTTCATTTGTGATGTCATGAAATATGATCACACGCCCGATCAGGTTTTGTTTGTTTGGTTGAATGGGCATCACCTGCACTTGAAATGTGTGAATATTATCCCTGAGGCTTAATTCTAAATGCAAGTGTTTTTCGGGCGAGTTCCATAGGTCTCTGATTCTCTCTGCTTGTGGCAGGATAGAAAATACATGAGTTCTTTCTAAGATACTGCGAAGCCCCAATACATTCTTTGCTGCCTGATTTATGTCGGTGACCATATCTGTTTGGTCTACGACGAGGATGGCATCTTTCAGGTTTTCCATGACCAATGAAGCAGCCAGCGGAAAAAGATTCGACACTCCGAATCGAAAATACCCAAAAGCGATCAATGGTGCAGATAATGCGAACGATAACGGAGTGGGATCAAGGTTAAGATTACTCTTCCAAAATAAGAAGCCAACATTAACTGCCAATGTCAGGAAGGCACCCGCCAGCATGATCCCTGTTTTGACCCGAAGTAAATGCACGCTTCGAAAATATGTAAGGATGTAAATCGCAAACCCGATGGCGATCAGTCCGTAGGCAATGAACGTAGAAACCCAGAACCCGGGTCCGTACTCAAGGGTGAGTGGAGCAAAACGCCCATCCGAGAGCGACTGAGAAACCCAAATCAGATGATGAGATTCATTCGTTGCGCCAAATAGAAAGGCAATCATCCCCGGAATTGCGAGCAAAAAGATCCGCCCGCTCTTTGCCCACCAACTTCCAACACCGGTATATCTTAGTGCGAACCCAAGCCAGAAGGGTGCCGAGGTCGTCATACCGAGAAACACCAGATTTCTGGCAAAAACTTTTACAGATAATGCAGGGTGCAGAATTTCAAGCAGGTAAAACCCCGCCCATATCCCCATCGACAGCATCAGAAACCCCAGTGTTCGCGCTCCCGGCGATTGCCATTGAATGAAGGCGCGAATGCCGATACCCGTAACGATAACGACCAGGATGAATAGGCAGATCAGATAAATGGATAAGCTGGTTTCCATTTTTAAGATTTATTGATTGAAAAAAAGAGTCCACCAAATTTCCCAGTTTTGCATCGGTGTTGGGGCAGGGATGGGAGTATTGACGATGACGGGCGCACTCCCTGGCTGTTCAACTGGGATAACAGGTTGGTCGCCCTCTTGTAAGTAGTGTCCGTCTGTGCGTGCCCATTCTTCCACTGCCTCTGTCGAGCCTGCGTACGCCACCTGTGTTTGCAGGGCAACTTGTGTCTGAACGGCTTGCGTGGCAAGTGCCTGCATTTCATTGCGTTGTTCATCAAGGCGGTTTAATTCTTCGAGGCGAGAATTGAATTCGATCACAAAGAGGACAAGGATAAATATGCCAGCAAAAACAGCCACCCGTCTGAACTTGATGGGAAATTGGTTCATGCCAATATCTTAACCGTATTCATCTGCATTGGCAAACCCCTCAATGGGTTTGTAAGCTGAAATTAAGCCCTGCAAGGTTTCTTATGCCACCCAGTTCGTGCCCCGTTTTTGCCATAGGTTTCGCTGCGCCTTGTGGTAAAATCCTGACCCGCAAGTCGTTGTACCCTTCGACTTGACATCCATTTTGCCAGAAAGGGCTTAAATCATGAAAGTATTGCTCATCAAAGACGTGTACAAACTCGGACGCGCCGGAGACATTAAGAAAGTTGCCGACGGCTACGGACGAAACTTCCTCCTCCCGCAGGGCTTCGCTGTTCTCGCCACCGAAGGCGCACTCAAGCAGGTGCAGAAGATTAAATCGCAGGCTGAGGTTCGCCGCACCACCCAGAACAACGAACTCAAGGGTGTTGCAGATCTCATCAAAGATGTGACCCTGATCTTCCCCGCCAAAGCGGGTGATACCGGCAAGCTCTACGGTTCGATCACCACCGGCGATATCGCTACCGCACTGACCGAAAAGATCCGTTTCGAAGTCAAGCGCCAACAGGTGGATACCCAGCCCATTCGCTCGCTCGGCGAATTCACCGCCCACGTGCGCCTTACTATGGACTTGGTCCCCGAACTCAAGATCATCGTCCACCGTGAAGGTGAAAGCGCAGAAACGGCAACGGGTCAACATGAAGAAGAAGAGAAACCCGCCAAGTCTGCAAAGACAGAAGAACCTGCCGCAGAAGCAAACGCAGAATAGGGAATAAAGACATCACATCACCGGCGAAAGTCGGTGATGTTTGTAATACAATACCCCTATGCCAGAAACCATTGGTCAGCGCTTGAAGCGCGAGCGCGAGGCGCGTTACATCTCGCTTGAAAAAGCGGCACAAGAAACCCGCATCCGCCGCGTTTTTATTCAAGCCCTCGAAGCCGACGATTTTTCCGTCATGCCATCTGCGGCGCAGGGGCGTGGTTTTTTGCGCAATTATGCCGAATACCTCGACCTGAACATTGACGAAATGATCGCCGAGATTCAGCGCAACCCCATTCCGCCTGCCGAAGTGAGCGGACCGCTGGCACAAGTGAACCTGGCAGAGACAGAACTGCCGCCATTAACCGAAACCCAGGATGAAGAACCCGCGCCTCGCTTCCTTAGCCGACTGTTGAATCGCAAACCCAAAACAGAGTCTACGCCTGAGCCGCTTCAAGAATCTGCGCAAGAAGTTGCACCAACCCCCGAAGAAGAAAAACCAAAGACTCGCGGCAGGAAGAAAAAAGTAATCACAGAAGTGGTTGCTGAACCTGTGGTTGAAGTAAACATCGAAGCGCAAGAACCCCAGCCCTCAGCGGAGGCTCCGCTTGATGGTGGGGAACAGGTTGAAGTTAAAGAAGAGCCGCAGCAAAGTTTGTGGGGCAGGGTCGCCTCGTTGTTCAAGATCAAGGTTGCGCGGCAAGATTCGGCTCCAGTGGTTGCCGTCGAAGAAAAAGAGACCACGCCTCCAAAACCTGCAAAGCCAGAGAAACCCGCCGATGCGATTATGGCAGAGATCGGTGTGATCTTGCGCGAACGCCGTGAGCTCATCAGCCTGACGATGGATGAAGTGGAACGGCATACGCATTTGCGCGCGGTTTTTGTGAAGGCACTTGAAGAAGGCGCGTTCGATAAGCTGCCTTCAACTGTGCAAACGCGTGGAATGCTTTCGAACTACGCAAGTTTTCTCGACCTCGATGTAGATGCCGTTCTGCTGCGCTATGCAGATGCGTTACAAGCGCGGAGGCATGAAAAATATGCCGAGACGCCGCGCGACAAGATCCAAACGCAAGTCAACCCGTCCATGCCTATGCTGCGGACTTTCATTGCTGGTGATTTGATCTTCGGCGTGGTGATGATCGCGGTGTTGGTTGCGTTGGCGATCTGGGGAATTGGGCGTGTTGTCAGCTTGCAATCACAAGCTCAGGTAGTGCCTACTGCGCTGCCGATCGCGGATGTGCTTGGCAGTGCGCCTGCACCTATCGCTTCACCCGAGTTGACCTTTGTGGCAGTGGATGACCCATCGCTGGCAACCTCTGATGCTGGTGTAGAAGAATTGGCAACCCCTGAAATTCTGGCAACTTCTTCCACGGCAAATGTAGTGGTGAGTGCCTTTGCATTGGAACGTGTCTTTGTACGAATTTCTGTGGATGGTGAAGTAGTATTCGAAGGGCGTATGTCGCCGCGGGAAACGAAATTGTTCGAAGCGGAAAACCAGGTTGTGATCTTAACAGGTGATGGGTCTGCCTTGCGAATCACATATAATGGTACCGACTTGGGTTTGATGGGTGGGCAGGGCGAGGTGATCAGCCGGGTGTATTTGATCACCGGTGTGGCAACCCCCACGGCTACCATTCCGCCGACGCCAACGAATACCCCGTTGACGACACCCACATCCACACCTACCGGAACGGCAACTCCCTCGGTGACACCGACTGTTGTGCCGTAAAAATTTATTTATGTACTTTTAGGAAGATAACGTGGCGAAAAATACTTTTCATTTAGTGTCTCTTGGCTGTTCGAAGAATACAGTCGATTCTGATTCGATGGCGCAACTGCTTTTGCAGGATGGGTACAATGCGGTTGAAGACCCGACGAAAGCTTCTGTGTTGATCGTTAATACCTGCGGTTTTATCGGTCCGGCAAAGGATGAGTCTTATAAAGTGCTGGGCGAACTGGCGCAGAGCAAGAAAAAGAATCAGGTGCTGATCGCGGCGGGATGTTTAACCCAACGCTACGGCGTGGAAGTGGCGAAGCGCATCCCCGGCATTGATGGCATCCTTGGCACGCGCCGCTGGATGGATATTGTGCAGGTGGTGAACGATGCCCGCACGGGCAAGCACCCCGAGCCGATCTATCATCTCCCTGAGGCTCCAGTAGTGGGTTCAGATGAACATGGCGCCATGCGTGTCAGTGTGACGGGACCCAGTGCCTATTTGAAAATTGCAGATGGTTGCCGCCGTCCGTGTGCGTTTTGTGCCATTCCGCTTATCAAGGGGACGGCAGTGTCGCGCCCGGTCGAGTCGATTATTCATGAGGCGCGCGTGTTACGTGATAACGGCGTGCGTGAGTTGATTCTGATCGCGCAAGACTCTACCGATTATGGTCATGACCTTGGCATGAAAGATGGTCTGGCAACCATGCTTGAGCAGCTCACCGACGCCGTGCCCGATATGGACTGGATCCGCATCATGTATTCGTATCCGGGCTATGTCACCGACCGTATGATCGAAGTGATGGCAACCCGCGAGCAGATTTTGCCGTATCTCGATATTCCGTTACAGCATGCACATCCTAAAACCTTGTATCGCATGAAGCGCCCATCTAATATGGAATGGGTACACAAGACTCTGGCAAAAATGCGTGCCACAATCAAAGACCTTGCGATCCGCACGACCTTTATCGTTGGGTACCCAGGCGAAACCGATGAGGAATTTCAGGCGTTGTATGATTTTGTGGAACAAACCCGCTTCGACCGTGCCGGAGCCTTTCAGTTCTCCTTCGAGCCGGGCACTACCTCCGCGCCGCTTGGCGACCCCGTTCCGGCTGAGGTGAAGCAGGAACGTTATGAACGGCTGATGGAATTACAGCAGAATATTTCATTGCAGGTCAATCAGTCGTATGTTGGCAAAACTTTGGATGTGCTGGTAGAAGGCTTTGACAACGGCATTTCTGTGGGCAGATCGTACCGCGATGCGCCCGAAGTGGACGGGTATGTGGTTGCGGAAGGCAAGGCAAATGTGGGGGATATCGTCCCCGTACGAGTGACTGGCGCGTTTGCCTACGATCTGACGGGTGTGCTGGCGGAACAGCCAAATTTGATCAAGCTATAAGTAACTGCTTGTGTTGGGCTAAGCCTCGACTTGAGCGAGGAGATAAAAAAACGGAAGTCTCTGAGACTTCCGTTTTTTGATTCACGATACTCTTGCCAGTGCGGTTGCGCCCAAGATCAAGGCAGAGAGCAGTAGGTTTACCCGCAATAAAAGAGTTTCTCTTTTTTGCAGTTGGGCAAGTTCGGCTTCATCGGCTTTGTCTTTTTTCAATAACGTCCGTTGGATGGCGGGCAGCACTTCCCAGGTTTGGATGGCGCTGACCACCACCATAATGACGGCAAACCCGTGTTTGACGAGAATGGCGAGTGACCATTGAGTGCTGATGTTGAGAAAGCCATCGTAATGCGGGCTGGTGCTGAGTTGAAAGAGTCCCGTCACCAGCAGAATGCCCATGCAGAACCAAGCCAGTGGCTCG
>JBDKJK010000044.1:0-2605 GCA_039796675.1 Chloroflexota bacterium | reverse complement strand
GGCGCACTCTCCGACCGCTACGGGCGCAAACCCATTTTGCTGCTTTGTCTCTTGGGCACGGGCACGTCCTATCTTTTGCTGGGTTTGGCGAATTCTCTGCCCATCATTTTTCTGGCAGTCTTCATCGATGGTCTCACCGGCTCAAATCTGACTCTCGCCCACGCCTACGTTGCCGACACCACCACCGCCGAAAATCGAGCCAAGGGAATCAACTACTCTCAACTCGCTTTTGGATTGGGCATCATGGCGGGTCCCATCCTAGGCGGACTCTTAAGCGGATACGGGCTCAGCGTCCCAGCGCTCGTCGCCTCTTTCTTAACCTTTGCCAATACCACCTTCGGATTCTTTTTCCTCCCCGAATCCTTATCCCCCGAACGACGCGAGAGCAAGCCGCTTTCGCAAGTCTTTTCATGGGCGGGTCAGTTCACGAGCATTTTCTGCCAGAAGAATATTCAGCGTTTTCTGGTTGTGCTTTTCCTGCTCAACCTTGCCTTCGCTGGCTTGCAGACGAATTTTCCGCTTTTCTCAAACGCCCGCTTCGGTTGGTCTCCTGCACAGAACAGTTATTTCTATTTGTATGTTGGTCTATGTGGCGTGATCGTGCAGGGAATTTTATATACCAAATTGCAAGCGCGTTTCGGCGAAAGTAGACTCGTCCCTGCCGGGCTTTTCTTCATGGTCATCGGCTTGGCAGGCATGGCATTTGTCCCTGCCGCGTGGATGATTTTCCCCGCTGTCGCCATCGTTGCGCTTGGGTCGGGCATCAGCATCCCGTCGCTGACGGCGCTAGTCTCGCTGCGCGTCCCAGAGAATGAGCAGGGACGGTTGATGGGAGGCAATCAAACTTTATTGGCTTTCACCAACATCTTCGGTCCCGCCATTGCAGGCATCTCATTCGATGTCATCGCCATCTCCGCGCCGTATTGGCTGGGGAGTGTGTTTGCGTTGGTTGCCGTGGGGGTGTGGACGATGGACCGTAGACGATAGACGATGGACGATGGACGATGGACAAGCCATCGTCCGCGGTCAGTGGTCTGCGGTCAAGCGCTTCACTGCAACTTCAACCCCATCTTCTTGGCTCAATGCTTTTCGAATTGATATTGCTTTTTCATTCATTCCCTTATTCAATAACGCTTCGCCAATCGCTTGAGCAAGATTTTGCGCGTTAAGCTTCCTCTGCGGAATAGACAAACCCACACCTAATTTCTGAATCCGCTCGCCCCAGAAGAATTGGTCAATGGCGAGGGGCAGGGCGATGGTGGGAATGCCTGCGTGCAAACTCGCAGAAGTTGTCCCTGCCCCGCCGTGGTGGATGGCAACTTTGACGCGTGGGTACAGCCAATCGTGTGGGATGTATTCGATAGGGAAGATGTTTTTAGATTTCACGTCGCTGTGCCATTTTGCTGGGAGAGTCAACACGGCTTGGGTATCTGCGAGGTGCAAGGCTTCTTCGAGCATGGGCAAATATCCCTGTGTGCCCGGGCTGCCGAAACCGATGGCGATGGGGTTCTTGGCTGAGTCGATGAAGTGTTGTAGTTCTTTGGGTGGTGTCCAGTTTGGTGAAACCAATTTCCAGTAGCCAGTGATCAGTTGTTTGGCGTTCCAATCTTGTGGGCGTGGCACGATATGTTCACTGAAGGCATTGAGGGTGAGCGGTTGGTGCGAGTCTGTTCGGAGGGAAGGGTCAAGCCAATGGGCGGGAGCCAGCCCAAAGTCCGCGTGACGCGCGTGGTTTATTTCCGAGCGCCACGAAAGCCAGGTAGCTTGAGTCACTGCCCAATGCGAGAGCCAGTTCCCGATTCCTAAAAGAGAAAAACGAAATGGAAGCAATGCGGACGGAAATTCGCGAGTGGGGGTGAGGGGCTGCAAATTTGCGCGGACGGCGGGAATGCCCAAACCTTCGGCGATGTGTGCGCCCCAGATGGTGGGCAAGCCGTGAATGAGCAAATCTGCGCCGTGGCAGGCTTCGGCGGCGGTGTGCAACATGCGGCGGTACAGCGGACGGGCTTTTTGCAAAAAGGTGCGCGTGGCTTGAATGGAGCGAATGGGATTTGTGCCGAGAGTCATCGGCGTGGAGTTGCCTTGTTCAATGAGCAAGTCTGTCGGGTTTCCGTCGAATGGAACGAAATGTAGGGGCGAGGTCCCCTCGCCCTGTTCGTTAAAAAGTTGTGCAAACCCACTCGGCGCAGCAATACAGACTTTATAGCCCGCTTCTGCCAATCCCTTGCCAAGCGCGATATAAGGAATGACATCGCCACGAGTGCCGCTGGTGAGGAGGGTGATGGTTTTCATGGGTAGCGGACGCTGGACGATAGACCATTGACCATGGTTGTCCATCGTCTATTGTCTACGGTCAATCGTCGATTTTTTCAAACACCAAAAAGCGATACTCCACAACCTTCATATACAAACATTGTTGCAATGCCATGCTCCCCAGCATGGATGGCACGATGGCATGTTTGATCGGGAGTTTCTCGCCGATGAAGAGAAGTGTGCTGGCAAGAAAATCGGGCAGGTTGCGCAGGCGCAGATGCGGTGTGAGCTCATCATTCTTTTTGAGTTGCAGTCCATTTTTTTCTGCAAAGGCAACGGTTTGCTCAATGGT
>JBDKJK010000043.1:0-11771 GCA_039796675.1 Chloroflexota bacterium | reverse complement strand
GGATTCATATCGTTTCTCCTTGGATAGAAAGGCATTAGAAAAAGTAAAGGCGACCTATTCGTTGCATTGAGGTCATTCACTCTCAACGGACGGGTCGCCCCAACAATTTATATATGTACGGATATTAACCCGTTTGGTTCTTCACCGTCACGGCTTGATAATGTCGATGCCGCCCATCCACGGGCGCAGAACTTCGGGCACCACAATGGAACCGTCGGCTTGCTGGTAATTCTCCATCACGGCAATCAAAGCACGCGGCAGACCCAAACCCGAGCCGGTCAACGTGGGCGGGAATTTCACCTTACCGCCATCGGCTGGACGATACTTGATGTTCGCGCGGCGGGCTTGGAAGTCGGTATCGTTCGAGACAGATGAGACTTCAAGCCATTCGTTACAGCCGGGCGCCCACAATTCGAGGTCGTAGGTCATGGTTGCGCCGAAGCCAATGTCGCCGGTGCAGAGCTGTTTGACACGATACGGAATGCCCAACTGCGCACAAGTCTCTTCGGCGTCTTTCAACATCTTCTGGTGCATCGCTTCTGATTCTTCGGGCTTGCAGTAGATGTACATCTCGACCTTGTCGAATTGATGTCCGCGCTTGATGCCGCGCACATCGCGCCCAGCGCTCATCTTCTCGCGGCGGAAGCAAGGCGTGTACGCCGTGTACTGTCGCGGCAGGAAGTTCTCTTCCATGATCTCATCCATGTGCAAGCCGGTCAGCGGAATTTCCGCCGTGGGAACGAAGTAGTAATCTTCTTCATGGTCTTTGTAAAGATTGTCGGCAAACTTGGGTAGTTGACCTGCGCCATACACAGTTGCGGTCTTGACCATGAATGGCAGGTACTCTTCCTGATACCCCTGACGAGTGTGCAAGTCAAGCATCCATGCAATGAGAGCACGTTGTAAACGCGCGCCTGCTTTTTGCAATACGTAAAACCGAGAACCGGTCAGTTTGGTGCCGCGTTCAAAGTCAATGATACCGAGCGCAAGTCCGAGGTCCCAGTGCGGAAGCGGGGTAAAGTCAAACGTGCGCGGCTCCCCCACTGTCTTGATGACGATGTTCTCGCTGTCGTCCTTGCCATAGGGCGTGCGCGGATCGGGGATATTCGGCAAGGTGGACATCAAATAATTCAGTTCGGATTCGACCTCCGCCACGACCTTATCCAACTCTGTGATCTTATCGCCCACCAGGCGCATCGCCTCAATCTTGGACTGGCGTTCTGCGGCGTCTTTCATTTTGCCAATCTCTTTCGAGACGACATTGCGCTCCGCTTTGAGCTGCTCCACTTCATTGAGTAGACCGCGGCGCTTTTCGTCCAACTGCAAAATCGAGTCGACGGGCGCGGGGTTGTCTTGTCGGTCGCGCAATGCCTTGCGGACAAGATCAGGGTTTTCACGAAGCAAATTGATATCAAGCATGTTGCACCTCCACGTGCAATTAAATAAAATACGCCCCATTCCGTTTGCAGGACGAGGGGCGTCTCGTGGTACCACCTGCTTTCGCCACGCCTTGGCGTGACCTTGGATGCGCGCTAACGGGCGCTCCCGATTCTCTTATGACTTGCGTCTCTCCGAGAACGACTTGGCAAAGTGGATTTCATCCTCTGGCGGTTCGCCTCGCACTGTCCGGCGACTCTCTGTACCGTTGCTGAATTACTTATCTTTGCGCTTGCCTTTAATATCGAACTGACGAGATTATACCAAGTAAAAATAGATGCGGGTAGATTATCGTGAAGATGCTTCGCTACCGCTCAGCATGACAGTTAAAACAAAAACCGCCTTCTCAGGCGGTTGCTTTTAGGTTGTGCCCCCACGGGGATTCGAACCCCGGTCGTGGCCTTGAAAGGGCCGCGTCCTAGTCCACTAGACGATGGGGGCATTTCTTAAGCGGGCGAGATTTTATCATCCAGTGCGGAATGCGTCAAGAAAATTTAGAGATTGGTTTCCGGCTTGGCGCGTTGGTTCAAAAGCGCGATTAGGTCGATCAATTTGCGGTTGATCAGGATCCCGGCGCTCTGCACACGAAAACTGGGGATAAGAATGGCAGACAAGGTAGCATTGAAAATGGGCAAAAATTCACGCGAGCCATCGGTAACCAGGCTTGCAAAATCAAAACGCCCCGGCAACTCCATGATGCCCTCCACCTCAAACATAGATGTAGTGAGACGGATAGGGTATTCGATGGCACTGGTGAAACCGCCGCGCACGATTGCATGCGGACCCAGGTCTTCACGCCGCGGCAGGCATACGGCATGGATCTGCTTCTTCAACGTCCGCACCAGTTCGAAATGATCGACCAACTTGGTGGGCATATGCAGGCGCGCCATGCGTGCATCGTGAATTTCAAGGGTCGAATGAGAGGGGTCGTTCAAGAATCCCATGGCACCATGTGTGGTCACTGCGATCTTGCCAGCAACACGATAACCCGCAGTCAGAATATCTGAAAGGACAAAACGATACGTACGCGGAGAAGTATCAAGCGACATGGGAAAGGATCCAGTTAAGAGTCCGGCATGGGCGGGCGTGAACCAGTCTGAGGTCGAGGGCGAGGCGGGGTGTGTCGATGTGAAGGGGTTGGCTTGCCAGCGTTCGGGTCTAATAAAATATTCAGCCATTGGATCGCACGTTCATCGTATTCACGACGCCCGCAAACATCACAAACCCATGCGGGGAAATGTGGCACGGTAATCAGTTCACGCCCGAGCCAGGTAAAGTAGGTCACATGGCGCGGCTGAAGCACACCAGCATGACATTCATTACAGGGGATCATTTCGTCTTGAGAATTGTTCATGGATAGCCTTGTTGCGAGGCAGACACCTCGGGGTGGTCGAGCACATTCCACATGGGCGGGGGCCAATAGATCACAACCGCCTTGCCAACTACATTTTCCTGGGGCAACAAGCCCCAATCTTTTGAGTCGTTTGAGTTGTTACGATTGTCGCCCAATACAAAAAGGGAACCTTCGGTAACAACCCACTCACCAGAGTACGCCGGTGACTGGGCAATATAGTCTTCATTTAATAGTTGACCATTTAAAAAGACCTGACCATTTTGCACACTGATGCGGTCACCGGGCAGTCCAATAATGCGTTTGACGAGTTCTTCTTCGGGGTTGAGCGGAAAATGGAAGACAATGATATCGCCGCGTTCAAACTCACCAAGCCAATAACTTAACTTGCTGACCAGTACAAACTCACCATCTTCAAGAGTGGGGCGCATACTGAAACCATCCACACGCACACGCGCCGAAACCGAGTTGATGCCGATGAACAAAATAACAGCCAACACCAAGGTTTCGAGAATATCAAGGAAGAAACGCTTCCAGTTCGTTGTTTCTGCCGCGGGCAATGTTTCTTCTGCCAGCGGCTCTTGATTTAGATTTTCCAAAATGCCTCCAACTGCCTTGAAATTATACTGCCAATTTCCAAGCAGCCCCTCCAGCCTTAAGACTACCCTCATACAAACGCTTCACAATTCGCCCCTGCCTGCTTCTGTTCCTTCAGGCTTGTACGCCGCCTCAATGGTAGCACGCCCCAGCCTTTGCCCCCCACTTGCAATGGAGTTTCAACCCAACTCACTCAACCCTCACAAAACCGCTGCTTTGATTTGTGCTCGTCGGGCGGGGTTTCGCGCCAGTTACGCACAAAATCGCTTTGTTCTTCGGTTTCAGGCGAACGAACGAGGAAATAATTATGCGGTCTTGTTTGATAAAGCGTATTCACTTTTTCCAAGGCGTTCTTTGCCGTCAGTCCGTGCCGCACGAGATAACACCCCGCCACTGTGCCAGTGCGCCCCACCCCGCCCCAGCAATGGACGTAGACCGGGTTACTGTTTTGTATTGATGCATCGATCGTATCGAGGATCAGGCGCATGGTCTGCGGCGATGGCACTCTGTGATCACGAATGGCAAAGCGGTGATATGTCACTTCATAGCCATAGATATTGGCTTGTTCTTTTAATACAGGCTCATACGGCACAAGCTCGTTTGGCTGGGTCAGGTCAATGAAGGTGCGGACGCCAGACTCGAGGAAGGCATCCATGCGCTTGCGAGTGGCTTCAGGGTCATACCCGCCAGGGTATTCGCCTGCAAGGAAGCGGTTTTCTTCCAACCAATACGATTCGATGATGGGGATCTTCATATTAGAACTTTGATCATTCGGGGAAGTTCGAGCACAAGCTCGAAAGAATCTCTGAACGGAGTTGCACCAATTCGGGATAACGATAGAAGAATAATATCTTTTGTTCAGCGATGGTATTCCCCGCAGGTTGTTCGGCAAAGACAAAGAAACCGAATGCCTCGGCAATATCTTCGGCGGGGTGGGTTACCGAATAATCAGTGAGGAATTGATCTTCGTATTGATAGTAGAACTCATCGAGGGCTTCATAATATTGATCTTCATCTTCGATCAGGTTGATCTCATTCCATTCATCGTAAATATCGAGCCAGAATTCTTCGTAAAAGGCGTTGATGTAGGAATTTGGGTTCGAGCAGCCTTCACCGGGAAAGAAGGTAGAGCAGGCAGAGACTTCATCTAAGTAGATATCGTTGTCTTCGGGGTTGTTGAAAATGGCAAGGCTTGGGGTTACTTGATCGGGAGCTAGGGTAAAGAGGTGGGCAAATTCATGCACCAGAGTAAAAGAGAGATAGTAATAATCGTTGGTGTCGGCGATATCTACTTCGAGACCCCAGAGATTTGGGTCATCGTAGGTTTGTGCCACAGCTGCCAACACATTATCGGTGCCATCGGTCATGATCGAAAACTCTGCCAGGGTTGGGCGATATTTGAGCGGGATCAGGGCGGTGAAGTATTCCCATATTTTTTGGTGGGCGGCGGTATCGTCTTGTTCATCTTGCAGGTCGGCAGGGACTGATTCGTAATAAGGGTCGTTGATCTCATTCCCCGATACAAGATAGGTCACCAGATAGGTTGTCTCTTCTTCATCGCTTGGGGCATTGTTGAAATCTTTGGCGAGGTCGTTGGAAAGGTCTATGGATGTATTTGCATCCACGATCTGTTGGGTGATGATTGGGCAGGAGGCGGTTGAATCTGAAGGTACGGCAGGCAAATCGACCTGCGGCTCGCTTTCAAATGAAGCGGACTCGCCTTCAGTGTTGGCTCCCTCTCCCAGAATGGTGACACAGGCAAGGGTGGAGAAAAGAAGCGCAGAAAGAGCGAGGAGTAGTTTTAGTCTTGGCATATCATATCCCTGAAAATTTTTTCCAAGGATACCATACCCGCCCTCAGCCTATTCAAGCGAGCAGGCTCCATTCAAAATATCGGAGCGGAGTTGAACCAGTTCGGGATACTCATAGAAAAATTTGATTTTCTGTTCTTTGATCGAGTTGCCTGTGGGCTTGGGGCTGAAGACAAAATAAGTAAAAGCTTCGGCAATATCTTCGGCGGGATGTGTTACAGAATAATCATCAACGAATTGGTCTTGATGTTCTTTATAAAATGCATACAGTGCTGCGTAGTATTCCAGGCTGGCATCTTCATCATATTGCATCACGTCGATGGCCGACCATTCTTCTTCGAGGTCTACCCAAAAGCGATTGTAGAAGGCATTGATATAGGAATCTTCGTAACTACAACCCGTGCCGGTGAAGTAATAAGTACAGGCTGCACCTTTTTCTATTTGCAGATCCGGGTTGAAAGGATCATCGACCAGTTCTTGATCGGGTGCAACCTGTTCAGAGTTCAACGTAAGTAGATGAGCGTATTCATGGATGAGGGTGAAGATCAGGCTGTCTTTATCTTCCAAGTCAGCGACGTCAACTTCCAACATCCAATCTGTCGGGCTTTCGGAGAGCTGCCCTACTGCTGCAAGAGTATTTGAGTATCCATCGGTGAAGACGTTGAATTCGACGACCATGTCGCGATCTGCGGGTGGGATGAGAGTGGCGAAGACCTGCCAGGCTTCTTGTTGCGAAGCGGAGTCTGCTTGCTGAGGTTCGAGCGCGGCGGGTACGTCTTTTAGCACGGGTTCGGTAATGGAATCCCCTTCCACCGAGTATGAGGTTAGGTAGAGAAAATCAGGCGTCTCGTAGTCTGCGGCGGATTCATCCACGGCGTACACATCGCCTTGAGCACTGGCGATGATCTCGGTCATGGTCACATTGCAAGAGCCGCCGATCGGAGGGGTTACGACGGGCTCTGGCAGAAAGCGCCAAGCCAGAAACACAGCACCAACAGTAATAACCAGTAAAAGTACGAATGCCTTGTTACCCATAAAACCTCCGTATATTATTTGGCGGGGATGGTGATCCAGCCTGCATCGAGCAGATATAAATAAAGATACCCGATCAACATGACCATCCACAAGAAAAGTTGAATGCGGTCCATGAGATTTTCCCATGAGATCGAGAGATTGTCACGAATGGTTTGCATGACACTTTCAAGATTATCCAGCTTGGTGCGGACGTTATCCTTCCAGTCTTTGAGATAGAACTGTTCATGAATGGCTTCGTACAGGTCGGCGGTATACCAATCACCGATGAGTAACATGTTCTGTTCGGCACGTTCAAAGTCGAGCATGATCTCCAGTTTGTGTTGGGCGATCTGGCTGATAATGCCACGCGTGGCACGCAGGCGTTTGCGGCTGCCAAAAAACGTCTCACGAATCTTATCGAGCATCTCTTCAATGGATTGATCCAACATGCGATAACGTAGCAACTGATAATTGCCGATCTTGATCAGGGCAATGTCTGAGCTGTAATCGGCATTGGGGGCAATGATGACGGCGCCTTCCCAGTCCACCATGGTCAACTCGCGAGCCGAATAACGCACGCGTGCCTGCAAAAGTTCTTCGATCTCTACATTATCCAACGACTCGCGCTGAGAGCGGATGAAGGTGGCAATGGAAACCGAATTTTTCTCGAGCCATTTATCAGGCGCAGACTTTACCTCTTGCACCAGCAAAATGCTGAATTCTTCATACATGCCAGCATGACGATAGGAATCGGGCATATAGCGACTTTGTAAGGATAGCTGGATCTTCATGCGGTCTTTGAGCACCGACGAGTCGAACGGGTCTTTCAGGTCGTAATGACATTCGATCATTTGCACGCGGTCATCGTAACGCTGACGTGACACCGCAACGGCATAGCCTTCCACCACGATGGTCTCTTCGCCCAGGGTCACCAGGTCAATATCTACGGGTTGGAAGTAAGGCGCATCTTTCAGCCCTGTAAACTGCTCGGGCGGCGGCGCCTTTCCTTCGGCTGAATCAGGAAAAGCAAGTAAATAACAGATCTCCATAAAACCTCACTTCAATAAGTGTAGCACAGGAAGATGATTGATGACTTTCTACTCGTTTGCATGTGCTGCTTGTCCTAGGATGAATTTTGGGTTGGCTTTATACTTACATTAATCCGTCATTGCGAGGAGCGCTCTTGCTCTTTGCGACGAAGCAATCCGCATCACAAAGGTGAGATTGCTTCGGGCGGAAGAACATCGCCCTCGCAATGACGAAAGGATACGGTATGACTCTCATCGACCGCTACAACAAATGGAAAGAGACCACGCTCAAGAAGTCTGTGGATAAGTTCAAAGAGCGCAAAGAACGTTTTGAAACCAGTGCGGGGATCGAAGTGCCACGCCTCGCGACCCCGACTGAAGCTGATTCAACCTACGAAGAGAAGCTTGGCTTCCCCGGAGAATATCCCTACACTCGCGGCGTGCAACCGACCATGTATCGTTCGCGTTTTTGGACGATGCGCCAGTATGCGGGCTTTTCTACAGCAGAAGAATCGAACAAACGGTATCGCTATTTGCTCGCGCAAGGTCAAACGGGGCTATCGGTTGCGTTCGACCTGCCAACTCAAATTGGGTATGATGCGGATGATCCCATCGCGCAGGGAGAGGTCGGCAAAGTCGGTGTGTCTATTTCATCCATCAAAGACATGGAGCAGTTATTCGATCAGATTCCACTGGATAAAGTTTCAACTTCGATGACCATCAACGCACCGGCGGGAGTCTTGCTGGCGATGTATATTGCAGTTGCCAAACGCCAGGGCGCAGACATGCGTGAGCTGCGCGGCACGATCCAGAATGACATCCTCAAAGAATATGTGGCGCGTGGGACGTATATCTTCCCCCCTGCCCCGTCGATGCGACTCATCACTGACATCTTCCAGTTTTGTGCGAAGGAAGTACCGTATTGGAATACAATCTCGATCTCGGGTTATCACATCCGCGAAGCCGGTTCGACCGCCGTGCAAGAAGTGGCGTTCACCCTCGCGAACGGAATCGCCTATGTAGAGGCAGCCCTCGCGGCTGGACTGAACGTGGATGATTTCGCGGGTCAGCTTTCGTTCTTCTTCAATGCACACAACAACCTGCTCGAAGAAGTTGCCAAATTCCGCGCGGCAAGACGAATGTGGGCGCGCATCATGCGTGAACGTTTTAAGGCACAGAAGCCATCTTCCTGGCAATTACGCTTCCATACGCAGACCGCTGGCTCAACCCTCACCGCACAACAACCGGAAAATAATGTCGTGCGTGTGACCTTGCAAGCCTTATCGGCTGTATTGGGCGGAACACAATCTCTGCACACCAATAGCATGGACGAAGCGCTCTGGCTGCCCACCGAGAAATCTGTGCGCGTGGCGTTGCGGACCCAGCAGATCATTGCGCATGAATCAGGCGTAGCAGACTCGATTGACCCGTTGGCAGGCTCGTATCTCATTGAACATCTGACCGATGAAATTGAAAAAGGTGCGTTGGATTACATCGCCAAGATCGACGAAATGGGCGGAGCGATGCAATCCATTGAACGTGGATTCATGCAGAACGAAATTCAGAACGCAGCGTATGCGGCACAGCAAGCCATTGAAAGGAAAGAGCAAGTGATCGTTGGCGTCAACCAATTCACAATGGATGAAGTTCTCACGTTGGAACGTTTGAAGGTTGACACGTCGATCGAGTTGGGACAGCGTGAGGAGTTGAAGAAACTTCGAGAGAATAGAGATCAGAGAATAGTTGAGCAGTTGCGCGGACGCTTGGTCACCGCTGCGAAAGGCACCGAGAACTTGATGCCACTCTTCATTGAATGTGTGGAACACGATATGACCCTCGGCGAGATCTGCAATACGCTGAGAGGCGTGTGGGGTGAGTACGTGGCAGAAGGATTTTAAGCATTATTAAGCTGGTGTATAATTTTCTTATGCTTATCTCTACTCGCGATCAGGTAATTACTAAAATCAAAGCTAATCGTCGTGCGCTCAAGCGTTACGGCGTAAAGTCGTTGGCTTTATTTGGTTCTACCGCAAGAGATAAAATGCGCAAACGAAGTGACGTTGACATTTTGGTCCAGTTCGACAAATCCACTTGGGCAAACTATATTGGATTAAAATTTTATCTGGAAGATTTATTGGGGCGTGAGGTGGATTTGGTCACCCCCAAAGCGATCAAACCTGCCACAAAACCGTCCATTGAAAAAGACCTAGTCTATGTCGTCTCGTAGCCCCAAACTCTACGTTCAGGATATTTTGCAAGCCTGTGAAGATATTCTAAATTTCACACAGGGCTTGGGCTGACGAATTACAAAATGACCGCCGCACATTTTTGGCGGTTATTCACAGTATTGAAGTCATTGGCGAGGCAGCACGACAAACACCAAAAAGCTTCAAAGAAAAACACCCTGAAATTCCCTGGCGTGAAACCATTGGCTTACGGAATGTAATTGCCCACGAGTATTTCGGCTTGGATAATGAGATTATTTGGGATGTCATCCAGACTCAAATCCCCGTGTTGGCTGAGCAAATGAGAAAAGTTAATTTTGATTGAATCTGAACATCCGAGTCTTTAGAAACTCGGATGTTTTGAAATATGGAGAACCTGATGCCGCTTTTCACTGAATGTGTAGAACATGACGTAACCCTCGGCGAGATCTGTAATACCCTGAGAGGCGTGTGGGGTGAGTACGTGGCAGAAGGATTTTAGAAAAATCCTGCATATGCCTATGCTATACTTTGAACAGAGATAAACCATGCAGGCACTTGATTTTTGGAAGGTAATCACCATGGATAAAGCCAATCACTTGGAATCTTTTCTGGCAATGCTGGAAAAGAATGGAATTCGCTTTTGTGTCATCGGCGGACAGGGCGTCAACGCCTACGTTGACCCGCTTGTCAGCCTTGACTTGGATTTGGCTGTCACTACAACACAAGCGGAAGTGATCGAGTCCCTACTTACCAAACACTACAAAGTGACCCGCTTTCCGCACAGCCTTAATATTGAATTGCCCGACTCTGATCTGAGAATTCAAATTCAAACCGATTCCCGTTATGGCGAATTTGCCGCCCGTGCCAGCCAAAGGGAAATCTTAGGGCTGACTTTGCCTGTTGCCCGCCTGGAAGATATTTTGCAGGGAAAGGTCTGGGCAATTCAAGACCCTGACCGCCGCGCAAGTAAACGCCAAAAAGACTTAGCCGATGTTGCGCGGATTTTGGAGTCGTACCCTGAATTAAGAGCCCAAGTCCCCACAGATGTTCTGGCGCGATTGGTGTAAGGCTTGATCGCGAAAAGGGTTTATATATGCAATTTGTAATCAAAGGTGACAGTCACTTCTCAAAGTGACTGTCACCTTGTTTATACGAGAACCTGATGCCGCTCTTCATTGAACGTGTAGAACATGACGTAACCCTCGGCGAGATCTGTAATACCCTGAGAGGCGTGTGGGGCGAGTACGTGGCGGAAGGGTTTTAGCCCCCACCCGTCCTCCCATTCGCTTCGCCCGGGCAAGATGTCTACAATAGAACAGTCCTGATATCTTTTGGGAAGCGAATGGTTAAGTCCAGTATATAGCAGAGTTTAAGCCCTTCTCTGTTCTAGCCTAAATCTAATCTTTTCCTTACAACTCACAATTTCATAATTTAATGTAGAAGCTGGTATTTCTTAGAAAGTGTCTGAAAACTAAAAGATTCACCACAGATAGACACAGATGAACGCTGATTTCTCAACCGTACGTCAGCACAAAGAGTTTCTTATTCCTTTTATCTGTGTTTATTCGTGGTTTAAAAAGACTTCTCAGACATTTTCTTAGGTAAATACCAGCTAGAGCAGATGAAAATAAGCATAAAATCAATCGAGATAAGATAATAAGGTATTAGTTAGGCAAATGTAAAATATCAAGGAGAAGAAATGAGATCTTCTATTAGCAATAATCTAAAAACCTTTTGGTCATGGTGGACAATAGACAATTGGAAGGATGCAGTTGATCTAGCATTAAAGTTATCGACGATATTTGCAATTATCGCAGCGGCTAATATATTTATACTCAAACCATCGCTTTACATTGAAGCAACTATCGAAGGGAAAATTGATAACGAAAAATTAAAAGAAATGTTTCGAGAAAATAATATGGTTATTTCATCTACAATTCAAGAATATATGGAGCGATTCAATCAAACAAGCTCGATTTCAGATACAAAACTATTCTATGCTGGTAACTATAACCCAGAGGCATCCCCACAGGAAATAACTTACTTTTTAAACGATGAACTGGGATTAATTTGGGAAACAATGTCAATCCGATTTCTTCCAGAACCCCTAGATGGTACTAGCTATACTGAGGAAGAAATATTTTATGTTAAAGCATATCATGACTCTAGTTATGCAATAGTTTCATTCAAAGTTCAAAACCAGACGGGAGGCACACTTAAAGACGTTCAAATCTTTCCACCTAATAATTTTGAATTAATCAATGGTAATGATAAAAAAATCGATTTAGCCCCAAATCAAGAAATAATAAACACATATCGGACAAAA
>JBDKJK010000042.1:0-2946 GCA_039796675.1 Chloroflexota bacterium | reverse complement strand
GATCTTTCATCCTTTATGCTTCTTCGTGCCGTAGCCGTGCTCCGCAGGTGCGGCAGAACCGGTCGCTGGGTTTGGCGCGCGCCCCACATTGCGGACAGTACGCGCCCGTGGCGTCACTTTCTGGTGTCGATTGCACATGCCGCCTGCGAGATTTACTGCTGCCCGTTGAGCGGCGCCCCCATTGGAAGTAATACATCAATCCGCCTGCGATCATAATGATGCCAAGCCCGCCGATAATATAAGGCAGGCTGTTCGCAAGGGAAACGCGCCCGGGCGTATCCTCATTCACGGGTTCTGCGATCTGAACTGCCTGCGCCTGAGAGACCAACGTGTCGGTGGTTTTTGTATAACTTGCAATTAGTGCATATTGTTCTCCGGCGGCAAGTTGCACAGAGGCACCATCATAATAGTTCAATCCATTGGAAGATTCCTGAGCGGTGTAGGTTGGGTCAAGAGTCACACCTGTCACATCCAACGGCTCGAGGAAAAGATATTGAAAATTATCCACAGCGTATCCGTTATCCCACAGATAGGAGAAGATGCGCTCTTCTCCGTTAAACGACAATGGCTGGTAATACTCAAAGCGATAGGGTCTGTTCTCTTCAACGGTCAGGCTAAAGGTTTGATACTCGCCTTCTACCGTGGGCCCAGTGTAGGAGTGGTCTAAGAATTGCCCGCCGCCTGCATCAGAAGCAACCGCAATCAGGTTAGCATCAGATGGAATGCGGAGGGTTAGGTTGGCGGGCAGTGAGGTGTTTGCAGCGGTTTGAAAATCAACGATCACTAACATGCTGGGCTGGTCGTATTCGGGCCATAACTGCACAACCACAAAGGAAAGCGCCGCATCACTTTGAGCAGATGCCGAAAAAGGGAATGCCAAAAACATTCCCACAACAAAAATCAAAAGTAGTTTGCGCATGAACGCCTCCAACGATAAAGTTTTCCTGTATCTTACCATGCGCCATTTTTGAGGGACAGAAACGAAGTCACCCAGGAATGTGGATAAATGTCACCCCTTTTATTGCCGTAAACCTGTAGGGGCGCCCTTTACGGTCGCCCCTACAAAATTACATCGCCTTTACCAACTGCCAGCATGAACGGTTGAACGGCGTCTCAATGCCATGCGCCTCGCCGCGTTTTGTCACCGCGCCGCAGATCGCATCGATCTCGGTTGGTGCGCCGCGCCGCACATCCTGAAACATCGAAGAAATATTTTGGGCCGTCTTGCGTGCCACTTCTTCCACGGCTTCAATCGGGTTTGCAAAAGGCAGGCTCACCTGCTCGGCTTGTGCCACTTCCGCCGCTTCACGCGCCAGCGCACTCATCGCCTTGCGCGCCCACGGATGATTCAACAATTCACCGTTCGGCACTTGCAGCAGCGCCGTCAGCGGGTTGATCGCGGCATTGATGATGAGCTTGCCCCACACCAACGACTGCGCATCGCGCACGATCTGCAAATTAAAATTGGATGACCGAAGAGCCGCCTCAAGCGGACCGAGAGCCTGATTCTGTTCCAGTGAAATGATGCCTTCGCCGCCAACTTTTACGAGCCCGGGTCCAAGCAGGGTGGCTCCAGTGGTGGTCACGCCCAGGGCGACGCGCCCAGCCCCGAGGTCCCGTGCGAGCGTTTCGCGATTGCCGAGTCCGTTTTGGAGGGTCAACACCATTCCGTCCGAAGCAAGAATCCCCTTAAGTTTTTCCGCCACGCGTTTGGTCTGCCATGACTTGACCAACACAATGGCATGTCTGACATCGAGCACTTCGCCAGGGTCGTCTGTCGCATGGACTTGAAAGGCGCGTTCTTTTCCATCTAATTCTGAAACACGTGCACCATTTTGATTAAGAGCTTGGATGCCGTCTTTCCACGTGCCCAGCATCGACACCTGATGACCTGCTTCGCTCAAACGCGCCGCGAACAAAGTAGAGAGCGCACCTGTGCCTATTACTAAGATGTTCTCTTTCATTTCACTTCCTTTTGAAAAGCAGTCCACTCTTCATCGGTCATTTCAACGGTATGTTCGGCAGCTGGGAATTGTTTGGTGTTCACATCGTTGAGATATTCTGTAAATGCCTTGTTCATCGTTTCATGCAGGTTCGCATACTGACGAACAAACTTCGGCGTGAAGCGTTCGAACAACCCAAGTAGGTCATGCGTGACAAGAACTTGTCCGTCACAACCTGCGCCTGCGCCAATGCCAATGGTTGGAATGGAAATCTGTTTGGAGATATATTCTGCTAATCTCGCCGGAACCGCTTCTAGCACAAGGCTGAACGCACCCGCTTCTTCGAGAATTTGCGCATCTTCAAGCAGGCGTTTCGCTGCGGAAGATGTCTTGCCTTGCGCGCGGAAGCCGCCGAGCTGATGGACCGATTGCGGCGTGAGCCCGAGATGCCCCATCACAGGAATGCCTGCGCCAGTGATGGCACGCACTGCATCTGCCCGTTCGCGCCCGCCTTCAAGTTTGACGGCGTCCATGCCGCCTTGTTGCAAGAAACGCCCAGCGTTGCGCAGAGCCTCTTCTACCGAAACTTGATACGACATAAATGGCATATCGCCAACCAGCAGGGGGGCTTTGGCTCCGCGTGCCACGGCGCGGGCGTGGTGCAGCATTTCGTCCATGGTGACGGGCAGGGTGTTTTCATAGCCAAGCACCACCATCGCGAGCGAATCGCCCACAAGAATGGAATCAATACCTGCCTTGTCTATTGCCACCGCGGTGGGATAGTCATAAGCAGTTAACATGGTGATCGGCTCGCCGCGTTCCTTTTTCTGCCGGAACGTGAGAGTCGTCACTTTTTTACGAGTAGACGAGGTAGTAGCGATTGTAGTTGTTGACAAGGTACCCTCCGATTAAGGTAGAGTCCGCTTTAGTGTACTGGCTCCCTGATATGTACACAGTTTCGGTTGATTTGGATTTTATCGTCGCGTTCACTGGGATACGCGCG
>JBDKJK010000041.1:0-3156 GCA_039796675.1 Chloroflexota bacterium | reverse complement strand
GCCAGGACGCGGTTAAAACGCTGCGGGCTGATCCACTTTTCGTCTTCAACCAGTTCCTGACGGATCATGGCGATTTGTGCCACGGGTCCGCCCCAGGCGAGGAAGCCGAATTTTAGAAAACGGAGAAACAGGTGTAAATAAGATTGATTTTGAATTTGATTTTCGTTTTGTTCATCCATGATTGAATTCCAGTTTCTCCAATAGAATGTAAATATTTTTTAGGATCACATCCCGCGCAGCCTGATAATCTTTGCTGACAGGTGGAACATCACCCCATTGTTCCACCTCAATGGCGTGATGGATTCCTTCGGCGGAAAGATCGCAAAAACTGACAAGCAGTACAGCGGTTTCAAGGTCGGTTGGCAGTAACTTTTTGGGGTTTGGTATGGATTGCGAGAATCCGTCTTCCACTAGTCCTTTGAGTGTATTGCTTGATACGACCTCATCAGGCTGGGTGCCACGGGCAATGGCTTGAAGATTGATTCCCTTTTGCTTTGCAAGTTTATTAAAGAAAGTGGCGGCGATTACGCTCTTGGCAGCGCCGTGTTCACAGACAAATACGATGTTTGAAGGTTCACTCATAATATACCCTTGTCTATTTTAGGTTATATTTTATCTTTAAAAGATAATTTTCAGATCACCACCTCATATCAAGTAAAATAGACTGGTCTATGAAAGAATTCATCTACTCACGCAACGCCGTCCATGAAGCCCTGCTCGCCAAACGCAGGCAGTTCTTTTCGATTGATATTGCCGAAGGGGCGCAAGAGAAAGGCACATTGGCAGAGATCGTTAAACTTGCCGGGCAGCAAAAGATAAAAGTGAATCGCGTGCCACGCGGCAAACTCGACAAGGCGCATCAGAATCATCAGGGAGTCATCGCTGAAGTCAGCGGCTACCCGTATTCAGATGTGGTCGATATTCTCGATAGCATCAAAGACGAACCGCCTTTTATTTTGATCCTCGACTCTTTGCAAGACCCGCAAAATTTTGGCACGCTTATCCGCACAGCTGAAGCCGTGGGTGTGCATGGCATTATCATTCCGCTGGCACGCTCAGTAGAGGTGACACCCTCAGCAGTGAATGCTTCATCGGGGGCGAGTGAGCATATGTTGATCGCCAAGTCGAATCTTTCGCAGGCGATGGATGCGCTTCGAGATGCAGACATCTGGCTGGTAGGCTTGGACCAAGCCGGGGCGGAGGTAGAGGCGAATTCACGTCATCTTAAAGGTGCATTGGGCCTCATTGTTGGCTCGGAGGGTGAGGGCATCCACGAACTGACGCGCAAGAAGTGTGACATCGTTTTGAAACTGCCGATGAAGGGCAAGATTGAATCGCTCAATGCGTCTGTGGCGGGGTCGGTGGCGTTGTATTTGGCGTATTTGAATCGCAAGTAGGGAATGGGCTTGCCCCATTCCTTTTTTAAAATTGAAGCGGGCGACCGTAAAGGTCGCCCCAACGGAGTAAAACATGCCTCAAGGAACATATCATTTTCCAAAAGGATTTTTGTGGGGGACGGCAACGGCGTCGCATCAGGTAGAGGGCGGCAACACAAACAACAACTGGCACGCGTGGGAAGAAGACGGACATACCGTTCACAAATCTGGGTTGGCGGCTGATTGGTGGGGCGGGCGCTGGCGTGAGGACTTTGATCGCGCCGCTGAGACGGGACAGAACGCACATCGCTTGTCCATTGAATGGAGCCGCGTACAGCCGACGCCGGATAAATGGGATGAGGAAGCCATCGAAAAATACCGCCTCATGCTGCGCGGACTGCGGGAACGCAACATGACAGCTTTGGTGACTCTGCATCATTTCACTGAACCGTTGTGGGTGACAGAGCGTGGTGCATGGGAAACCCAAGAGATCGTGCTGTTGTTCGAGAAATATGTGCGCAAGATGGTGGATTCGTTGAAGGAATACACCAACCTGTGGGTGACGATCAATGAGCCAAATGTGTATGCTCTGAGCGGTTATGCAGTGGGAGCCTTCCCGCCGGGCAAAAAAGATCTGAAGCTTTCGATGCACGTTCTCGCCAACATGCTGCGCGGACATGCCGCCGCCTATCGTGCCATTCATGAGTTGCAACCTGAAGCACGGGTGGGCTATGCCTTGCATTACCGACCGATGGTGCCGCGCACCGGCTGGAATCCGTTGGATCGACTCATGCGCAACATCCGCTATGAGGGAGTCAACATGGGCTTCCCAACGGGCATTTCAACCGGTGTCATGAAAACCCCATTGGGCAGTTTCAATATTCCAGAAGCCAAAGGCACGCAAGATTATCTCGGCTTGAACTATTACTCGATAGATACGGTTTGGTTCGACCTTGCCAAAGCCGGTGAGATGTTCTCGAACAGCGGCTACCCAAAGAATGCCGACATGAGCGACACGAATTTCCTGGCAAATATTCCTGAAGGGATATACGACTCGGTCAAGTGGATCGTGCGAACCTACCCGAACCTGCCCATCATCATCACTGAGAACGGCGTGGAAGATTATGATGACCATATGCGTCCGCGTTATCTGGCGCAGCATTTGCATCAGGTCTGGCGCACGGTCAATTTCAACTGGCCCGTGAAGGGCTACTTCCACTGGTCACTGGTGGATAACTTTGAATGGGAGCGCGGCTGGACTCAGCGCTTCGGTCTGTGGGGGTTGGATATTGATACACAAAAGAGAATCCGCCGCCCGTCTGTAGATTTTTATGCGGAGATATGCAAAGAAAATGGCATTTCAAGCGAGATGGTGCAGAAGTATTGCCCCGAGGTTTTTGAAAAGTTGTTTCCTTCGTAGTTGACCATGGACGATTGACCATAGACCATGGTCTATGGTCTGTCGTCCATCGTCTAAATTACAAAATATAGGGCGGACTTGTCAGCAGGTAATTCTCAAATTTCCCAAACGGTTTTTCAGACATGATCGAGCCGAGGAAGCCTTCGAGGCGGTATCCGCGCTTGAGCAGGTGACCGATGGCGCTGGAGTTGATGGTGGGCACTTCAAAACCCACAGCGGCTGCGCCTAATTTGCAGGCTTCATTCTCGGCATGCGCGAGGATGGCGGGGAAATCTTCCTTTTCGAGTACTGCAAATGGACCGTAAAAATCACGCTTGATATAA
The DNA here is from genome assembly GCA_039796675.1 of Chloroflexota bacterium. Classification (GTDB taxonomy): domain Bacteria; phylum Chloroflexota; class Anaerolineae; order Anaerolineales; family Villigracilaceae; genus Villigracilis. The sequence goes on along the minus strand of JBDKJK010000041.1, from coordinate 37 downwards.
CCATAGCCGATCACCAATCCGTTGCGTTTGTAGAAAT
>JBDKJK010000040.1:0-3067 GCA_039796675.1 Chloroflexota bacterium | reverse complement strand
ACGGTGGTGCCGCCATCTTTGATGTAGGTGGGCAAACCAGTGGCAGTGTGGCATTTCACACAGCCGAACGGAACGGTGCCATTGCCTTCTTCTTCACCATCCCAATGACGGAAGGGTTCAGAGTTGCCAGCAAAGTGACCGGCATCTTCGCGGGCGAGTTTGCTGATGTCGCCGCCGAGGTCGGCAATCGAGTCGACCAGAAGCTGAACGATGTACTTATTGCCGTGGGCAAACGCACCGGGGTCCTTGAGGGAAACCTGGTAGTTGTAGGCGGCTTTGAGCAGGCGGGCTGTCCAAGTGGAGTAGGCATTCGGGAAGATGGCTTCGCCTTCGTCTACGGTGCCGTTGGCATTGGTGTCGGTGAACCAATAGGGGTAGGCAGCGGAATCATAGATGATCGCAGCTCCGCCCTTATCTGCGGCATACGTTTGGATCTCAGCCAGCAGTGCTGCCTGCAAGCCTTCGATCTCATAGTACATGCCTTCACTATTGTCGCCGTCACCATCATAGTCAGAATTAGAGCTGACCATGCGGATGTTCTTGAGATCATCCACAGTGGCTACATCTTCATGGCAGAAGGCGCATTGCTCCACTTTGACTTCGAGGGTATGCGGGTCATGACAACCCGTGCAGGTGTTGTAGCCTTCGACGTGGTCGTTCTTGGCATCGTAGCCCATACCTTCATACTGGTAGCCACCCATCACTTCACCACCGTAGAGTGTAGCAGCGGCAGCATAGTAATGGACATTGCGGAAACCAAAAAAGACGTCTTCGCCCGCATCATTCTTAATCGGGGCGACAACGGCATCCACATCGGTCACTGCAAATTTTTCGATCTGCGCATCCACACTGACCTTGGACTCACGTCCCTGATGGCATTCCATACAACGGACATCGTCACCAGCGGTAACTTCAACGCCGGAGGGGAACATGACGGTGGTTTTGGAAATGGTGACGGCATTGTGGCAAGCCTGGCACTGCACGCCCTGGGCATCGGCGGCAGCAACGGCGGCATCCACTTTACCGGCTTCGGAACCGTCTACACCGAGAAAGTCCTGATATCCTGCACTGGTATGACACTTGGCACAAGTGGTGGGAACACCATCCGGGTTTTCTGCCGCATCGTCCCAGTGACGGAAAGGTTCACTTGCTACATCAGCATGACCAGAGCTCTGCCATTCAGCCAAGTATGGGGTATCAGGCACTGGAGCAACAGCCGCTTCTTCTGCGGGTGCTTCAGTTGCTGCTTCGGTGGGGGTCTGTGTACCGCCGCAGGCCGCTAAAACCGCGCCAATCACAACCAACACGCCAAGCAATACTAGAAATTTCTTTAGATTCATTATCATTCTCCTTAGATCAACGTGGAAAACTAGTGAAAATGGCGATTATTCGTATTGCGCCTCCTTTATCGTTAAAATAACTGCTCTGACATTTTCAGCAGATATAGAGAATTTTACTTAAGCGCAGAATTAATGCCTAGTTAATATACGCTAAGGCTGATGTGACGAAAGTCACAACAATTTAGATAAACTTACTTGTATTATATAGTTAGCTACAGGTTATTCCTGAGAATCCCCACCAAGGTCTGGCAATGCCGATTGAATATCTTCAGGGGTTTGCCCCGCTTCGAGGCGGTCTACCACCTCATCAAATTCGGCGGGTAATTCCTCCCCCATTTCTTTCCCCATTTTTTTCATCATTCGCCCTAGCGCCTGCGGGTCATCATCCAACCCTTCCAAACCAGGGAAATCATTCGCCATAGCTTCCATTCGTCCCGCCTCTGTTTTGGCAATGCGTACTTTCGTCATACGGCGACGCACATCTGCGCTACTGCAATGAGTACAATGCACCGCTTTAGCCCCATACTCCTGATAGGTAAGGAATACATCAAAACGATTTTTGCAAGCATTGCAGATAAAGTCATATGTAGGCATATCGATATTGTAGCAGAGTCAGGCACGGGCGGGGTATGAGGCGTTTGGTACAATTGCACGCATGTCCGAATTCGATCTCCGCAAACCTAATCCATTACTGATCGTAATCTCCGGTCCTTCCGGCGTTGGTAAAGATTCTGTCGTTCAACGAATGAAAGAACGCGGTTTCCCATTTCACTTTGTCGTCACAGCTACCACACGTGAGAGACGCGAGAATGAAGTCAACGGGGTTGACTATTTCTTTGTAGGCAAAGATGAGTTTGCACGTATGATCGAGTCGAATGAGTTGATCGAATATGCTATCGTCTATGGTGATTACAAGGGCATTCCCAAAGCACAGGTGCGCGACGCCTTTGCAAGCGGACATGACGTAGTAATGCGCATTGATGTGCAAGGCGCAGAGACCGTGAGAAAACTTGCTCCCGAAGCCCTGTTGATCTTCATCACTTGCGAAAGCGAAGAAGAGTTGGAAGACCGTCTGCGCAAACGCAAGACCGAGTCAGCTGATTCACTTTCTCTGCGAATCGCCACAGCGCGCAAAGAACTTCAACGTCTCGAAGCCTTTGATTATGTCATCGTCAATCATGATTTTCATCTCGATGATACCGTCGAAAAAGTACGTTCGATTATTACAGCCGAACATTTGAAGGTACACCATCGCAAGGTAACGTTGTGATGCACCCCCCCGCCTCTTTACCGAACCCAGAGCCGGGCTCTGCTCCCGAACCGATTCCTACCCGTCAGCCCACCTACGTGCGGATGCCATCCCTGCCGCCGACCGCCACATACATTCTCATTGGCTTGACCGTATTTGTGTATATTCTGCAAATGCTCGGTTCCGCACTTTGGGGTGACTCAAACTACGGCATTGACTATGTCACTCTTTATGGCGCTCGCATCAGTGAAGCGATAGATGCCCGTCAGTTGTGGCGGCTGATCACGCCGGTCTTCCTACATGGTTCACTCACCCATATTTTTTTCAATATGTATGCGTTGTTCTCCATCGGCTCTTTGCTTGAAAGACATTTTGGGCATGGGCGTTTTTTGTTGTTGTACTTTTTAGGGGCATTTGCAGGCAATGTCCTTTCGTATCTCTTTTCTGCCGGGTATTCGGTGGGTGCCTCAACGGCAGT
>JBDKJK010000039.1:0-4885 GCA_039796675.1 Chloroflexota bacterium | reverse complement strand
AATCAGATTAAGCTCATGGGGCAGATGTGCAAGTAAAAAAGAATGCAAAATCGGGGAAATAAGGGTATGATAAATGTCATAAATATGTCTTACGTAACCTCATTTATCATTTCAATCTGCTTGCTTAAGTAAGGAGGAAATATGGGTAACGAGAGGAAATATGGGTAACGAGAGAAAATTCAGAAAGAGTTTGTTTTTTCGAACAGCCGTCAATACTGTATATGCGCTGCATGTTTTCAGGTCGCTTCTTCACATCCTCCTGCTGATAACCTCACCTTCACGAACCATCATCGAAAAAGACATTGACCGCTGGATGGAATTGGAATATGAAGACCTGCACGAAAAAGGTATTTCTTCGTGGAGGGCACTGGTCTGGCTTCTCTGGAAAGAAGAGGCATACCGGAATTTGTTCTATTACCGCATCAAAAAGGATTATCGTATCCTTAGCAGAATTATCCTTGAATGTATACAGTGGGTCTACAAACCAAGGAATAGCCTCTTCATTAAGGCTGGTTCCATTGGCGAAGGATTCTTCATCCAACATGGGTATGCTACAGGTATTGGTGCACAAAGCATTGGGAAAAATTGTTGGATCAATCAGTTGGTCGTGATCGGATACTCCGATACAGGCAAAGCCCCGACATTGGGCGACAATGTTCACATTGCCATGGGGGCAAAAGTTTATGGCGACATTCACATTGGAGATAATTCGATGGTTGGGGCAAATGCCGTGGTTTTTAAGAATGTTCCACCCAATTGTACGGTGGTTGGTGTCCCTGCACGAATCGTCAAGCGGGACGGGAAACGAGTAGACGAGCCGCTATAAACGGTTTACTCTGTGTTGTATCGTTTATCTTTAACGACCTTGCCGTCTTTTGTCACCAATGAAATATTATCAATATTTTCTGGGGAACGAATATCTTTCAACAAGAAATCACCGCCATTCAAGACACCATCCAAGATCGTCTTTACAGAAGCGGAGTTCAACAATTCATCTAAATCAAAGGATTTCAACTTTGTTTGTGTCACACGTACAGAGGGTTCAAGAAAATCACCAAAGGGCAGGGATGTTCGATATAACTGGTAATATAAGAAGCGCCGTGCGTTACGTTTGAACTCAGCAGGCGCTTCAATCGAAACTGCGTCTAAAAATTCTTTCATCTTTCGTCTTACTTCATCCACCGTTTGCGGAAAGAACACTGTGGGGTACTGCGTAAACCTCGCCCTGCCTGCACATAAAACTGGCATGCCCATTATGGAGGCTTCCAAACCAATGGTGGAGTTGTAGACCATGACAAACTTCGATTTTAGAATCAGCTCATACGAACTGAGAGTTTCATTCGATGGCACAAAAATTACATTGGGCAATTCCGTGACCCTGTTCATTTCCACCCAGCCACCCACAGTCTCACGGCTGGCTTTGCGGACGCGTAACTCATCAGGGTGTGCGCGGATGACGAACAAGGTTTCGGGATGTTCTCGAATGACCTCCAACGTCAAGTCGAGCCAGTCGAACATGTCTTCAAAAACAGTATTGGCATGGGGTTGGCTGGTATCGAAGATGACGTTGGTAAAGATGGGCACGATCTGTTTGAACTGGGCAGCTTTTTGCAAAAAGGCTTCGCCCAGCCCTTTCATGTCTGCCCAGAATTTAACGCCCGCCATGGTGAAGTCACCTTTGAAGCGTTTGGCAAGGTAGGTATCGAGCCGAATATTTTGCGCCTCGCTCAACTCAAATTCATCGGGGATGTGAATCGGGTAGGCGGTTGCTTCGCCTTCGGTGAAATAAGCAGTGGCAGGCTCGAGACCGACTTCGTGGGTGATGACGCGAAGTCCGCGTTTTTGGGCGATGTAACGTGCTGTCGCTTCGGGGAAGAATTGCCCATTGAAGACCACTACAGCCCGAGGCTGAGTCTGATCGAGAAAATCCGAGAATTTTTTTGCCACATTCCATGCAGACAAAATGTATTCGCGCAAAAGATAGCGCGTGTTTTCGTCATCGTTCAGGTGGTGAATGCGCAGAACCCAACGCAACCCAGGCAGGCAAAGCAGACCAAGTGGGAGATCGTGAAAGTGGAAATTGGAAAGTTCTGGAACAGAAAGAGATGAGATATGAGTAACAAGTTCCGAGTCTCTATGAAAACTAAACCAATTAACGCTCGACGTTGAAACGTTTGAACGTTGAAACGTTTCAACGTTCTTATACAATGCCTTACTCTGCATCACACAAGACGTACATGGCATTTCTTTTTGTGGATTATCACGGTTCGTTCCAAGAACACATTTGCTCAAGCCTGAGTTACAAGCAAAATACGCCACAGGGATGCCCTGCAAACGTAATGCCCAAGTAGTGAGCAAATGAAAACCGCTGTTCCAGGAAAGGTCATCAATGCCTGTAGATGCTTTGAAGAAAACGATTGGAGCGCCGGAAGGAGTTGGCGAGTTGCGAGTTACAAGTTGCGCGTAGCGCGCAACCTTGAGATTATTGAGTCTGCGGGTAAGTCCGCGTTTGATGCGTTGGGTGAAGAATTCTTTCATAGGCGAGCAAATTGTATCAGAGAGACAAAAATGGGACTGATTGACTCAGTCCCATTCATTTACCAATCATTATTCTTTTCGTACCCCAGCCGTATCAGCAAATCACCCGCTACATCCTTGAATAACTTCTTATGCTCTTCGGTGAAGTGTTCCGTCCAGCCGCCGGTTTTGCCCGAACGAAAGGTGTGGCTCTTCTTCGGCTGAATGGCAGCGACCAAAATCGACAATGCCGTTTCGCGCGGCGTTGGTATCTTGTACCCTGTGCTTTCGACTTCATCCAGCATAGATATAAGAGTTGCATTGCGGTTGTTAATCAGATCCTCAAAGCGGATGCACATCGTATTCTTTTGTTTTAACCACTCAAAGACGCCTTCGTAGCGTTGCTTCACACTGACCATCTTCAACCCATTTTTGTCGATACCAGTGATGGCAACATTGAGTCTCACCGCAAAATCAGGCAACGAGTTGTAGTAGTCGTGCATGCCGTGCTCTCCGTGCATATCGGTCGCGAAGAACACTTGTGAGACGAGCATATCTCTCGGGTCGCGATAAATGAAAAAGTTGACGCGCCCGTCTGAGGTCAGGAAAGAGGCGTTTTCGGGCGTGGCATCCACATAGCCCCAACCGATCACTCCGTTCGGGGTATTCTTCAACTCCGCAAGGATTTCTTCTTTCGCCTTTCTTCTGCCATCATAGGTGATCGTTCGCACGGGGTCGGCATCTACATATTTGTACGGCATGATCTGGGTGAAGCCATTCATCACCTGCAAAAGCAAATGCGACCCACTCTTGGGTTTGGAGTTGGCAAAGATGGGCGGCGCTTCGTTAAACGAAAACCGCTTCCAACGCAGAATGGCTTGGGCGGTTTTTCCATACGGGCGGAGTGCGCGGCGGAGGGTTTTGGTAATCGTCATCAGAAATCACGAGTTACGCATTACGAATCACGTATTTCGTGATTCGTAATGCGTAAAAATCTATTCGTTCACCACGCGGCGAAGTTTCTTCATCGAACCCTTTTCAGATTCATACACGCGCTTCACACCGTCACCCATGCCTGCTTCAGTCACGCGGATGTACTTTACAAGGCGCTCGAAACCGCCCGGCTCTACAGATGCAGCCTGGTCACTGCCCCACATGGCGCGGTCAAGCGTCATGTGGCGCTCCACAGAACAAGCGCCCAACGCCACAGCCACAGCCGAAGGGACGAGCCCCACTTCATGCCCCGAATACCCAATGGGATTCTTGGGGAATTCATTGCGCAGGGTTTCGATCATTTTGAGATTCAATTCTTCCGGCTCACACGGATAGGTGCTGGTGCAGTGCATAATGACAAGGTTATCTTCACCAACAGCATTCACGCCCTTGTGAATTTGCTCCATGGTAGACATGCCCGTGGAAATAATAATAGGCTTGCCCGTCTGGCGGACGTATTTCAAAAGATTATGGTCAGTCAACGAAGCCGAAGGCACTTTATAGGCAGGCGTATCGAACTTCTCCATGAAGTCTACGGCGGGTTCATCCCACACTGAGACCATCCAGTCGATGCCTTTTTCTTTGCAATAGCGGTCGATCTCACGATATTGTTCTTCGTTGAACTCAACCTTGTAGCGATAGTCGAGGTAGGTGATGTAGCCCCATGGGGTTTCGCGCATTACCTTTTGCTGTTCGAGCGGTGTGCTCACCTCGGGGGTGCGCTTCTGGAATTTAACCGCATCTGCGCCCGCATGCACTGCACCATCGATGATCTTTTTTGCAACATCCAAGTCGCCATTATGATTGATGCCGATCTCTGCGATTACATAGGCTGGGTGCCCATCACCCATCATACGATTTCCAAATTTGATCTCACGAGTCATTTGATCTCCTAGTTTTTTTACATATTACGCATTACGTAATACGTGTTTCGTAATCGATAAACTTATTTCAAACGTGCCAACACCAGGTCGCACAATTCGCGCAATGCGCCAAAACCGCCATTGGTGCTTAACACATGGTCTGCGGCGCGCAATACCTGAGGGTAGGCATCTGCCACAGCAACCGACCAACCCGCAATCTCAAAACACGGCAGGTCGTTAAAATCATTTCCCAAATACAACACTTCAGCGGCATCTATATTCTTCTCAGCCAGGTACTTTTTCAGCGCCTCGCCTTTTTCATCCAGCCCTATACCGTGGATCGCCTCAACCTTCATCTTCTTCGCGCGCATACTCACAACCGGATTCACTTCTGAAGAGAGGATGATGACATCAACCCCGATCTCACGCATCTGTTTGATCCGCATCGAATCGGACCTTGAAGCTGCCACTGTTTCTTTACCATTTTCATCCACCCAAACCCTGCCATCGCT
>JBDKJK010000038.1:0-3931 GCA_039796675.1 Chloroflexota bacterium | reverse complement strand
CGTGCTTGTTCGCCGATCCGTGCGAGGCTTAAGAAAACTTCACCGCCCTGTGGTGTATATTGAATAGCATTCGCCACTAAATTGAGAATCACCTGCTTCAAGCGGTCACGATCGCCTTTGATGATGGCTTCGTCTATTTGATTGAGATGCACTTTAACTTTACTGCCCGCCAGCACACGCGTCTCAGTGAATACTTCAGTTAGCAGAAGGTCAAGTTCAACCCGTGTAAAATTCAAAGGCACTTTGCCCGAATCTGCCTGAGCCAGCATGAGCAAGCCACTCACAAGGCGGTTCAACCTGCCCGCCTCCTGGTCAATGCTGTTGAGCAGGTCTTCATCGGGTTCTTTATATTTACGGATCAGATCGACATTGCCTTTGATAACCGTCAATGGCGTGCGCAGTTCATGGCTTACATCTGCCAGGAAGCGCTGCTGTGATGTGAACAATGACTCAAGGCGTTCCAGCGTTTGGTTTACAGAAATCACCAGATCGCCGACATCATCATGCATCGCCCCTTGCGATGGAATACGGCGGGACAGATCCGCTGCACGGTTGATCTGGTCTACCGTGTCGGCAATATCCTGCAATGGCGAAAGCGCCCGCCCTAGCACCACCCATGATCCCCACATCACCAATCCAACTGCAACCACAGCAATGACCGCCATGATGGAAAGTAAATTGGTTCGGGTGGCGTCTACCACCGTCAGGCTGGCTGCCACTTGCAAGGTCCCAATGATACGATTTCTCAATTTGAGCGGCACCGTCAGCACACGTAAGTGAGCGCCATCCAGATAGGAATCTTCATACATAGTCTTACCCAATGCCAAGGCAGTGGGATCAAGCGCTTTATTCAAAGAACCAATACTCGGGGATGTTGTCAGCAATTCTCCACCTGCTCCCCAAACCTGCACATACGCATTGGAGGTCATATCCAATTGCGGAAGGCTGATCACACTCAAATCTCCGGTTGAATCAACAGCCGTCGCACGCACGATCTCACGCGCCACACCTGCCAGCATCGTATCTACTTGATTCAACAGAATCACATTGACAAGGATGTATACCGCAGCACCAAAAACAAGCAAGATGCCGCCCATAAACGTGGAATATAGCAAGGTCAGGCGCAGACGCAAAGACATGAGGTAAGTATAAATCCGCGGGTTTAAGATTACATAAGATATTAAGAAAATCTACCAGAAAATTTGCAGGAATGAGAAGAAAAAAGCGGCAGAGTATCTGCCGCTTTAATTTCCTAGGGGTTCTCTCTCAAAACGTACCCCACTCCGCGCACGGTGTGAATCAAACGCACTTCATTTTCCATTTCAAGCTTTTGCCGCAAATAACGAATGTACACTTCCAACACATTGCTCTCGCCGCCAAAATCGTAGCCCCACACACGATCAAAGATCACTTCACGGGTCAGCACCTGTTTGGGGTGGCGCAAAAACAGCTCCAGCAATTCATATTCTTTTGCGGTCAGTGCCACCGTGCGGCTCCCACGCGAAGCTTGGCGTGAACCAGTATCTAATGAAAGGTCGGCAAACTTCAATACAGGAATACGCTCCGGTTGGGTGCGGCGCAGAAGAGCACGCACACGTGCCAGCAATTCATCCAGGTTAAACGGCTTGACCATGTAATCATCCGCACCTGCATCTAATCCTTGAATGCGGTCTTGCACGGTGTCTTTCGCCGTCAACATCAAAATAGGAATCGAACCGCCCTGGCGTAAACGATGGCAAACTTCCAAGCCATCCATACCAGGTAACATCCAGTCTAGAACAACCAGATCGGGAGTATGGTCGCGTGCCGCGATTAAACCCATCCGTCCGTCTGTGGCAGTATCCACCGTATAACCTTCATACGCCAGACCGCGCTGCAATAGCTTTAAAATCGCCTGATCGTCTTCGATGATGAGGATTCGCTCGTTCATGGCTGTGCTCCTTGCTAAAAATATACCATAAATTTAAGATGCTTATTTGCCTCTCAGCAAATGTACAGCTTTCATAAAGTCACTAGGATAGTCTGCCTGAACCGTCATCCTCTTACCTGTTCCAGGATGTGTGAATGTTAATGAACGAGCGTGCAAAGCCGGGCGTGCGATCAGGTCCGTTTCAGGGGCACTATAGAGGACATCCCCCAACAGCGGATATCCCAACGCGTAAGCATGGACTCGGATCTGATGCGTCCTCCCCGTCATCGGCGACGCCTCCACCAACGCCGACGATTGATAGCGTTCCAGCAGCTTAAACCTAGTCTCCGAGCGGACTCCCCTCCGATCATCCACCACTGTGCGGTGCCTGTGCCCCACATTCACACGTAACGGGAACTTGGTAATTTTCTCTTCCCATTTCGGCAGTCCATTCACCAAAGCATGATAGACCTTTTCTACTTCATGCTTCTCGAATTGAATATTGAGAGATCGGTGCGCCTCGGCTGTCAACGCAAAAACGATCACACCGCTGGTGATCTTATCAATGCGGTGAACAACCCACACTTTGCTGTACCACTCCTCAAGAATCTTAACCAGAAAAACAGCATCTTTTTCCCATCCTTCTGGTAAGACAGATAGTTCAGCTGGCTTGTTGACAACAAGTATGTTTTCATCGTTGAATAAAATATGATCGGGCGTTAATTCCATAATCAAATTTTAGTCTGTTTTAGCGAGATTCCAAATGGTATACTTTTTTGGATATGAAATTGACCACTTTTACCTTTTTAAGAGAACGTTGGGTACACTGGCTCGAAAAACGGCGTGAAGCAGAGCTTGCCCGTATTCAAGAACAATTGACCCAGGCTCAGTGGCAGAACGCACTATCAAATCACACCCATGAAGCAGACCTGGCTGCAGGTTATAACTTAAGTCATTTCAACACCATGCAATAACGGGGTTTAAATCAAGAGGAACTATCTTGACCCTGCCCATCAACAAGATTATGATGATAGCATGGAAGAACAATCAGCCAACAACCCCTTTCTCGTAGATTCGCTCAATCATCCACTGGCAGGTCCTATTCGCAAACTTCTCACCCGTGAGGGACGCCGCGAACTTAATCAGATCATCATTGACGATGAAGAGAACATCTTGCAAGCCATCGAAGCCGGAGTGGAAATTGATTCGCTCTACTTTGCAGGCGAAGAGGCCGTCTCAGAGACCTTGCGCAAGAACCTCACCGCCGGTGCAACCATTCACGAAGTAGCCAAGCGCACCACGAAGAAACTCTTTGAGAACGACAAGATCTCGCGCATTTTTGCCATTGCCTACACGCCACAACCTATTGGGTTGGAAGCGTTGAAGACCATCAAAAAAGATATTGTTGTGCTCGAAGATTTAAGCATCTCTGGCAACATCGGCAATATCACTCGCACCTCACTGGCATTGGGCGTGGGCGGAATCCTCCTGCTCAATATGGACCCCGTGGATTTGTATGACCGGCGGCTCATCCGCGCGAGCCGTGGATACCTATTCTGCCTGCCCATGATCACCGCCTCCACAACAGACTTTTTGGACTACTGCAAAAAGAATAACGAGTCTCTGATGGTAATGGACATGCATGCGGGCAAAACCATTGATGATATCGCCACGATCTCTAATCGTTTGTTGCTAGCTTTCGGCAGCGAAAAAGATGGCTGTTCGCCCGATGTCGAAAATGCCGCCACCATGAAGGTGCGCATCCCCATCAGTGACAAAGTGGAGTCACTCAACGTCTCTGCTTCGGCAGGAATCACACTTTATAGCCGTTCGAAATTCAATCAAGCCAATTAGTCCAAAAGAACCGAGGAAAACCTCGGTTCTTTTTTTACGGGAACTTTTTCAGGGCGAGGGCGTCAAAAATATATCTCAAGGAGAAGAAATTATGAAACTCGCCACCTTACCTGCCCTTATCTTTTTAGCTCTCGCCATGTTCGTATTCAACGCCTGCTCGAATACTGT
>JBDKJK010000037.1:0-2977 GCA_039796675.1 Chloroflexota bacterium | reverse complement strand
CTGCTAAAATTTCGGACGATCTTTCTTTAGACATTGAATGGTTGGATTTTACGCTTCACAAATTGAAAGAAATGGGACGCGAATATGATTGTTTTAGTATCCTACGTCCGACCAGTCCCTTCCGTTTGCCAAGTACCATTCAACGGGCATGGAGTGACTTCAAAGCCGAAGAAGGTGTAGACTCGCTCCGCGCAGTGGAAAAAGTAAAGGATCACCCCGGCAAGATGTGGGTGATTCGCGGCAAGCGCATGATGCCATTACTTCCGTTTAGGTCAAAGGAACAGCCCTGGCACAGCACGCCATATCAAGGACTTCCCGAAGTCTATTCGCAGAATGCCAGCCTTGAAATTGCCTGGTCGCGCGTGGTCTTCAATGGACGAACCATCGCGGGCGAAGTTATCATGCCGTTCGTTTCAGAAGGTTACGAAGGCTTTGATGTAAATCATCCCTATGATTGGGATCTGGCGGAACGTCTCGTTGCAAGTGGAGAGGCGCAACTGCCAAAGGTAGAAAAAAATTCTTAAAGAAGAATCAGGTGCGAGCGCGGGGTGAGGCGCAGCGTCTATAAATGAGGAAAACATGGTCGAATTGAAATTGATCCCCATGGAAGAATTCAAGCGTGTGAGAAATTCTTCCGCCGACAAATATAAGAAACTTCAGATCATTGCGGATATGTGCCGCGCCAATACGCTCACCGAAGTGAAGCGCGCCGGGTCGGGGCATCTTGGCTCGAGCTTCAGCGCGATGGATATTGCGGTGTGGATGTATTACGAAGAGATGAACACACTCAAGGTTGGCTTCGACAGCCCCGACCGCGATATTTATTTTTCGTCGAAGGGTCATGATGTGCCGGGCTTGTATGCTGTGCTGCATTCGCTTGGCGAAATCTCTGATGAAAAATTATTGTCACTACGTCGCCTGAACGGATTGAATGGTCATCCCGACATTGGCAACCGCGGTATGGAAGCCAACTCGGGGTCGCTCGGCATGGGCATCTCGAAGGGACGCGGCATGGCGTGGGCGAAGAAGTACAACAACAATGGCGGGCATGTCTTTGTGATGACCGGCGATGGTGAGTTGCAGGAAGGTCAGAATTACGAAGCCCTGCATGTCACCGCGCATCACAAGGTTGATAATCTCACCGTGATCGTTGATGATAACAAAGTGCAATCTGACAAACCCGTTGCCGAGATCATTGATCTTCGCAACCTTGTCGAAAAATTTACTGCCTTCGGTTGGCATGTTATTCGCATCGATGGGCATGATTTCCGTTCCATCGAAAAGGCGCTTGCCGAAGCCAAGCAGGTCAAAGGCAAGCCGCAGATCATCATCGCCGATACCATCAAGGGTCGTGGTGTTTCGTTCATGGAGCATCCTGCTGCGCTTGAAATTGGAAAAGGTCTCTATCCCTGGCATTCGGGCGCGCCGGATGATGCAGCCTTCGAGGCAGGTTTTTCTGAACTGATTCAGCGCATCAACGCGGACCTCGCGGCTGTGTCGCTCGACCCGCTGCATTTGACTCCCGTTGAGCCGGAAGTGAAAACCGCGAGTCCGTCCATGTTGGAAGGGGAACCTCTTAGCCAAGCGGCGCTGGATCGCTTGTCTGTGAAGCCGACGGATGAATATGTTTCGCGTGCGTATGGGCAAGCCTTGGTGGAACTCGCCGCCAAACGCAAAGATATCGTCGTGCTTGATGCTGACCTTTCTTCTGATTGTAAAGTCCGTGACTTTGAAAATACCTATCCTGATCGCTTCATCGAAAATGGCATTGCCGAACAGGATATGGTTTCGATGGCGGCAGGTCTCGCCCGTCATGGATTATTACCTGTTGTCAACTCGTTCGCTAGTTTCCTCGCCTCGCGCGCCAATGAGCAGATTTATAACGCTGCGGGCGAAAAATCCAAGATCATTTATGCCTTGCACTATGCAGGTCTGATTCCTGCTGGACCGGGCAAGTCACACCAGTCCTTGCGCGATATTTCGCTTTTCTCTGCTTTGCCGAATTGCACCATCCTGCAACCATGCAGCGCCGAAGAGACTCGCATGGCGATGGAGTACGCCGTGAACAAGGCTGAAGATGTGATTGCCCTGCGCCTCATCATTGGACCCAGTCCGCGCCGGATTGCGCTCCCGACTGGGTATGAGTTTAAGCCTGGGGTGGGCTGTCAACTTACGGCGGGGAAAGATGCGGTCATGTTCGCGTATGGACCCGTCATGTTGCACGAAGCGCTCCTCGCCAGTGAACTCCTCGCCGAACGCGGATTCGGCTTGAGCATCATCAACATGCCCTGGCTCAACCGCGTGGATGTGAAATGGCTGACTGAAACACTCAAACCCTATTCCAATATCTTCATGCTTGAAGATCACCACCCTGCTGGTGGTTTGATGGATAACATCCTTACGGTTTGTAGCGAACATGGATTATTGAATGGCAAGCAGATGATCAAATTTGCAGTTGAAGGCTATCCCGCCTGTGGTACGCCTCAACAAGCGTTGGCTTTCCATGAGTTGGATGGCTTGTCGCTCTCAAAGCGCGTGATGAAGTATTGCGGTTAATGAATGTCTGAAATAAAGATTGGCATTCCCTTGCACGGCAAGATGGCGGCACGTGCCTTCCATCAACCATCCTTTCGCCAGCGTTTGGCAGAAGGTGGTTTTAAGCCGTTGTATTTTCTTAGCCCATATTACTTTCGGTCTTTTGACTTCGATCCCAAACAGTATTTTGAATTGCAGGTCGAACAATATGAGGCACAGTATCAAAAAAGTTTTTTGCTACAGCAATTGCGAATGCTGCGCCGCTTTGTTGTAGTCACTGAAACAACCGATCTGCGTTTTCGTGAGACTATTGAAAGCAAGTTGTTCAATGCCACCTTGTTAGGGATGTCTGGGCAGATGACATTTGTAAACTTTGTCCGTCGTACTCCAGGTATGGGACGATTTCTTACATGGCTTGAAACACAATTTTACGCCACCCATG
>JBDKJK010000036.1:0-11990 GCA_039796675.1 Chloroflexota bacterium | reverse complement strand
CATCAATGACCCAGTGACAAGGTAGTTTTTTAATGACTGGGTAAATTTTTTCATCGTTCGGAATTCCGTCTTTTTGCCAGTATGTAGTGACGTACGATGCCCAAATGGACTCTGTTACACCATTTGTCATGGGAATTGCCAGCAGGCGGAAACTATCGCCATATTCACGGAACCAGACGATGAAGCCTTGGGTCAGGAAGATGGTGGCAACTTTGTCGCCGCGATAGGTGAGAGGATGTTGGAATTCGTTGAAGGTAAATTCGTATACGAACGGGTCAGCAGTGACGTTGACCATGCTGCCCTGTTCGCCGTTCCAGATATAGGTTTGGCGGCGTTCGGCGAGATTGTATTCAGTGCCGATGGCATTCTGCACATTGGCGAGCATTTGTTCTGGGGGTAGGTTTGGGTTAGAAATGGAGCATCCGGCGGGGTTGGCAAAGGGGTGAGTGATGGCAGGCGCTTCGAACTGGAGGCTAACGGATTCAGAGGATTCAGCGGCTGGGGCAGATGATTCAGTGATCGGCGGGGTTTGAAGCGTTTCAACAGTGGTGGGAAGGTTGATATGGGCAACTTCAGCTTCAGTGGCGGGAGTGGGTGTAGGTGAAGTGAAAATATCCTGCAGTGAGGAAAGTGCCTGTGAAAGAATTATGGCTGCACTGGCAATGATCGGGAAAATGATCTTTACAATAATTTTTGAACTAATAAGAAAATTCATGCCATCACCTTTTGTTGATGGCATTATTTCATTTAGAGGCAGATGTGCTTAGCCGTGCTACCCTGTATCCTGCTGGAGATTTGTATCTATGCTGGCAGTAGTGAAATCCCTTTTGATTTTGGGAAAATTCACATACTTGTCAGGTAGGGAATTCCCCCATTTCCCACGGTTAGACATTATGTGAAAATGTTATTTGACTTGTTTTAGCAATTTAAGGGATGCCTATGAATACCAAAAAGACCAAAGCCGAGTTAATAGAAGAGTTGAAGACCGCTCAAAAGCGTATAGCCGAATTGGAGCGTGTTTCGGCTGGGGCAGATGGAGAGACGCTTTTCTCACGGGTATTTCAAATTAGCCCGTCGTTAATGGCGTTGACGGAGCTTGGGTCGGGGAAGTATGTTGAAGCTAATGAGGCGTTTTTAAGTACGTTGGGGTTTACGCGTGAGGAAGTTATCGGCAAAACGTCGGCTGAATTGAATCTGTTCGTTGACCCTGGGCAACGGAGCGAGTTGTTGGAGCGTTTACAGCAGCAGGGGCATTTGCGGGATGAATTTGTGTTGGTGCGTTCGAAGGCGGGTGAGATTCGCTACGGGTTGTTTGCGGGGGAATTTGTTCATGTGCGGGAACAAAAATTTGTCTTACTGGCTATGAATGACATCACCAATCTTGAGAAGGCAAGGCATGAGTTAAAAGAAATCCATGAACGCTTGCTGGAAGCTCAACAACTGGCGCATATTGGCAATTGGGAATGGAATCTACAAAAACAATCTTTGACCTGGTCTGAAGAGGCATACCGCATCTTTGGCGTTTCCTCGGTAGATTATTCGCCTTCTATTGAGACGTTCAGCAGTTTTCTTCACCCTGAAGATAAGGAAGAGTTTTTGCGTCAAAGCGCGACCATGCTTGAGAAGAAACTCCCCACCAATACGACCTATCGCATTATCCTTCCATTAAGTGGAGAAGTTCGTTATGTTCATGAGTGTGCTCAACTAATCGTGGATGAGCATGGAACAGCAACCCGTGTTATTGGTACGGCGCAAGATGTTACGGAACAGAAACATATCATTGAACAGATCGAAAGCCTTGCCAAGTTCCCTGCCGAGAATCCTGGGCCCATCCTACGCGTTGATCTCAGTGGAAAATTACTTTATGCCAACGAAGCAAGCCGTGTCCTTCTCACCGAATGGATGTTGGATGTGGGGAAGCCGGCACCCGAGGCTGTATTGAATGTTGCTGCAAACGTTCTTGAGACTGGGTGTAGTAAGACGATCGAGACCATTCATAAAGACCGGGTCATTACGCTCGACTTTATCTTGCTGCAACAGGGCGGTTATATCAACGTGTATGGAAAGGATATTACCGATCAGCGCCGTGCCGAAAAAGATCTAAGGGCGTTGCAGGAATTCAGCCAATCGACCATTGATGCGCTTTCCTCGCATTTATGCGTACTCGATGAGACCGGTGTGATCTTATCGGTTAATGCTGCTTGGCGTGCATTTGGCGATGAAAACCCGCCAATTCTGCCCAACTATGGGGTCGGCGAAAACTACCTTGCCATTTGCGATCATGCAAAAGGTGAGTATTCAACAGATGCCTATCAAGTGGCAGTCGGTTTGCGTGCTGTTTTGAATGGTGATACGGATAGTTATCACTATGAATATGCTTGCCATTCTCCAAGTGAACAGCGCTGGTTCTTCTTGACAGCCCGGCGTTTCGAGAGCGATGGAAGCCCGCGTTTGGTGATCTCGCATGAAAATATTACTGAACGGAAACTTGTCAATGAAGCATTGCGCCATAGTGAATTGAAATACCGCTCTCTTTATGAGAATCTTCGAGATGGGTTCGCAGGCACCTCGTTCGATGGTGTTATCCTTGAATCCAACGAAGCCTTTCGTACTATGGTGGGATATTCAGATGATGAATTGACAAAGATGACCTTTATGGATATCACGCCTGAAAAATGGCATGCGATTGAAGGCAATATCCTTAAAACCCAGGTGCTTACACGCGGGTATTCTGATGTGTATGAAAAGGAATATCGCCACAAAGATGGGACGATTATCCCAGTTGAAGTACGCACGCAATTAACCCGAGATGAAGCAGGGCGCCCTTCGGGGATATGGGCTGTGGCACGTGATATCACTTACCGCAAGGTGATTGAGCACGAACTTATTCGCATCAATGAACGTTTTACAGAGCTAGCAGAACATGTATCAGATATCTTCTGGATATCGGAACCTCAATCAACCAAATACCTTTATAGTAGCCCGGCATTCACAAGCATCATGGGGCGCAGTGAAGAAGAGATGGCGCAATTGCCGAACGGGTATCTCGATATCGTCTTGCCTGAAGACCAGTCTATCGTCATCCATAAACGCGAACTTGAAGACAGCGGCTTCAAGACCAATGTGCAATATCGCATTCGCAGACCCGATGAGAGTATCCGTTGGATTCGTGATAAAGGCACCCCAGTTTTTGGCAGCCATGGCAATGTGATACGCGTTGTGGGCATTGCCAGCGACATTACCGAGCATGTAGAGGCAGCCGCACGCATTAGCGAATCTGAGAGTCGTTTCCAACAGATTGCAGAAGCCATTCCGGAAATGTTCTGGATGTTCGATAATGTCAGGCACAATCTAAACTACGTCAGCCCTGCTTACGAAACGATTTGGGGGCGCCCAATGCAGGATCTGTACGAAAACAATGATATTTATCTTGAAGCAATCTTGCCTGAAGACCGCGCTATTCTGATTGCCGCACTGCAACAGCAAGCAAAAGGTGAAGAAAGCGAAATGGAATACCGTGTGCTCCAACTCGATGGCTCCATTCGCTGGGTTCATGATCGGTCCTTCCCTATTTTTGATGAAAAGACCGGCTCTTTGATTCGGACGGCAGGCGTTGCCACAGATGTAACCGAACGTAAACGTACTGAAGCCGCACTGCGTGAAGGCGAAGAACGCTTGCGCCTTTCTCTCAGTGCAGGGAAACAGGGTATGTACGACTTGGATCTGCAAACCGGGGATACCGTTGTCAACCGTGAATATGCCGAAATGCTAGGCTACGATCCAGACACTTTTATCGAGACCACCCAAGCCTGGCTCGAGCGTCTTCACCCGGATGATCGTGACATCACTGAAAAAGCTTTTGAAGAATATATTCATGGGGTGATTCCTGAATATCAAGTGGAATTTCGCCAGCAGACCCCTAATGGCAAATGGAAATGGATACTCTCTCTCGGCAAGATCGTGGAATATGATGCCGACGGAAAACCGACCCGCATGCTGGGTACGCATACCGACATCACCGAACAAAAACAAACGGAAATAGACCTGCAAAGGCGCGCTTCGCACCTCGCATTGATCAACGATGTGGGCAGGCAGATCACCGGTTTCTTAAATTTCCAGGCAGTTATGGATGTTTTTCCGCGTATCGTGCGGAAGTCGTTTGGGTATCATCATATTGGGCTTTTCACCCTAGATAAAGACTCAGACCATTTGGTGATGTTCTCGAAAGCTGGCGAATATGCTGGGCTTTTCCCAAAGGGACATCGTATCCAAATGGGTGAAGGTGTCGTCGGCACAGTGGGGCTGAGCGGAAAGATGAAGCTTGCCAACCGCGTATACGATGACCCTCTATATCTCCCCACGATTATCCCCACACAGTCTGAACTGAGTTTGCCGATCAAGATCGGCGATGAGGTGGTGGGCGTACTCGATGTTCAAAGCCCTCAGCCTGATGCATTCACCGATGAAGATATACAAGTTCTAGGTACATTGGTCGATCAGATGGCGGTTGTGATCGAAAATGCGCGTCTGTATGAAACTGCTCAAAAGGAACTGGCAGAACGCAAGCGAGTTGAAGAAGAGCGCCTGAAATTGATCCATGATCTTGGCGAGCGCGTCAGAGAATTGACCGTCGTGCATCAATCTGCACGTCTGTTCCAAAATTCAGATTTTTCTGAAGCAGAAGCTATGCAAACCTTGGTGAGCGATCTGCCTTCTGCCTGGCAGCACCCCGATATCACTGTGGCATGTATTCGATTGGGCGAACAGGAATATCGGTCAGCAGGCTTTACAGAAACCCCTTGGATGCAAAAGGTAACCTTTAGCCTGCCGAACCAGCGTGAAGGCTCAATCGAAGTCGCCTACCTTGAAGAACGCCCTGAAGCAGATGAAGGACCATTCCTCAAAGAGGAACGTCAACTTACGGAAACATTGGCTCAAATGATGCAGGCTGCCCTCATACGTCAGTCGATGGAGCGCGACCTGCGCAAACGCACCGAAGACCTCTCAAATCTGCTTGAAGCCGGGCGTGCCTTAAGCGAAACGCTCGAACCAGACCGCATTTACCCGCTGGTCTACCAATACATTTCTGCTGCCATGCCATGCGATTTTCTGGTGATGTCTTCTTTTGATCCGCAGACCGAATTGATCACCTGTGAATACCTGCATTCTGTAGAAGGACCTCAGGAGGTTTCAGGCTTTCCGCGCATCCCGCTTGAAGCGGCGGGGCACGGCACACAAAGCCTTGCCATCCGTAGTGGCGAATCTTTGTTGCTGCCAGACTATGACCAGCCCCTCAGCACTGCAACGAACCATATGCAATTCAATGAGAAGGCTGAAATTCTTGAGGAAAACTTGGAAGACCCAGAGCGCACACGCTCTGCGATCATCGTCCCGCTCAAAGTCAATGGTGTTGTGGCGGGTGTTTTACAAGTTCTTAGTTCTCGTTTGAATGTTCATACATTAGACCATTTGCAATTTGTAGAAGCGCTCGCTTTTCATGTTTCTGCAGCGCTTTCCAATGCAAGGCTATTCTCCGAGCTCGAAAAGCGCGTTCAACAACGCACTGCAGAAGTGCAGGATCTATACGAAAATGCTCCCACCGGGTATCACTCTCTAAATAGCGAGGGACGACTTGTAAACATTAACCAAACGGAATTGACTTGGCTGGGGTACACGCGCGAAGAAGTGATCGGGCGCCCCTATACAGACTTCATAACCCCCGAAACTGCTCATGTATTAGTCGAAACGTTCCCAATATTCAAACAACAGAGCTGGATTAATAATGTTGAGTTCGATTTGCTGCGCAAGGACGGTACTTCCTTCCCCGTACTGCTAAGCGCCACTGCTGTAAAAAATGAAGCTGGCGAATTTTTAATGAGCCGCTCCACAGTCTTCGACAATACCGAAAGTAAACAAGCCGAACTTGCCCTGCGTGAAAGAGAGGATGTTTACCGTGCTTTGTTCCAAAGTGCCAATGATGCCATTTTTATGCTCTCTCCTGACGGAGTCATCTTGCGTGCCAACCCGCGTTGGCAGGACCTGCTTGGCTATACAGCAGATGAACTCATTGGGCGCATGTCTGATGAATTTATAG
Organism: Chloroflexota bacterium; assembly: GCA_039796675.1. Lineage (GTDB taxonomy): Bacteria > Chloroflexota > Anaerolineae > Anaerolineales > Villigracilaceae > Villigracilis. The sequence goes on along the minus strand of JBDKJK010000036.1, from coordinate 5,896 downwards.
CAAATGTTGAAAAAGATGAAGCGGATAATATCCTGACACGTTTATTGGCAGGAGAACGTTTGCCCATGTACGATCGACACTATATACGAAAAGATGGCTCGCTAGTAGAGACGGAAGTCAACCTTTCGTTGATTCGTGATGAATTAGGTGAGCCCAAATTCATTCAAAGTGTTATCCGCGATATCTCTGCCCGCAAACGAGCGGAGAATGCCCTGCGTGAGAGTGAGGAACAGAACCGCCTCCTGTTCGAAGATTCGCCAGATGCCGTAGTGCTTTTCGATCAGCTTGGCAGAGTGGTACGCATCAACCATGCCTTTGAAACCATTACTGGCAGGCACGGTGATCAATTTATCGGGCATCTACTCACAGAGATCGGTATATTGCCGCGTCAACTGATCGAGGCTTTGTCGGTATCAGCACAAGATGCTCTTGAGCAGGATGGGAAGATTGCCGTTCTTGAGTTCAAAATGCAGCATGTCAACGGTGAAATACGTGATATCAGTGCACGTATCTTTACCCTAAACCTGCACGGCGAGCCACATTATCTTGCTTCCATACACGATATCACCACCAGCAAACGTGCTGAAGAAACCTTGCGCCTCGCAAACGCCGAAATGGAACGCGCCCTGCGCCTCAAAGATGAATTCTTGGCTAATATGAGCCATGAACTGCGCACACCGCTCAATGCCGTTTTGGGTATTACCGAAAGCCTGCTCGAACAGATCTCCGGTCCATTGAATGAAAAACAGCAAAAATATCTCCAGACCGTTTCAGAAAGCGCCCAACACCTGCTCGAGCTGATTAACGATATCCTCGATCTTGCCAAGATCAACGCAGGGCGAATCGATCTCGATATCAATAAAGCTGATATCGTTTCTATTGCCAATGCCAGCTTGCGCATTGTGCGCGAATTAGCTCAGAAGAAAGGGGTTGCCACCGAGCTGAAGGTTGATACAAGCATCAAACTGGCATGGGTTGATGAACGCCGCCTCAAGCAGATGCTGGTTAATCTCTTAAGCAATGCGGTTAAGTTCACTCCTGAAGGGGGCAGCATTGGTCTCGAGGTTCGCAGCGATGCGCTTACCAACATTCTCCACTTCACCGTATGGGACACAGGCATTGGCATCAACCCGCAAGATTTACGTTTGCTCTTTCAACCTTTCGTGCAATTAGATGCCGGGCTTGCGCGCGGTAATCAGGGCACCGGGTTGGGGCTGGTACTCGTCAGCCAGATGGCTCGTTTGCATGGCGGCAGCGTATCTGTTGAAAGTGACCCCGGCAAGGGTAGTCGCTTTACCATCAATTTGCCGTGGGTTGTGGCAGGCGGGTCTGATATGCTTGTGCGTCGTGAGCACCCAGCCATAAAACAAAATACACCTGCTATTCGTACTAAAGATGATGGGCACATCATCTTGGTCGTGGAAGATACCGAGGCAGTCACCATGCTGATCAGCGACTATTTGAAACAGCATGGTTATCAAGTAATGGTTGCCCGCGATGGATACGAAGGGCTCGCCCGTTGCGCAGAAACCCGCCCCGACCTCATATTGATGGATGTTATGATGCCCGAACTGGATGGGCTAGAGACCACCCGCCGCATCCGAAATAACCCAGAACTGGCCGATGTTCCCATCATTGCCCTTACAGCTCTTGCCATGGCAGGCGACCGAGACCGTTGTATCGCCGCAGGGATGAACGATTATCTTAGCAAACCGGTTAAACTGAGAGAACTACTCGATGCCATTCAACATCATCTCAAACTACCCAGCGGAGGACATCAATGAAAAGCACGATCCTGATCGTAGACGATAACGCCGCCAGCCGCGAAACCCTCGAATCAGTACTTGGCGTAGATGGATACAACCTGCACATGGCAGAAGACGGCACACAAGCTCTGGAAAAGGCAGATGCCTTGCACCCAGACTTGATCTTGCTCGATGTGATGATGCCAGGCATGGATGGTTTTGAAGTATGCCGCCGCCTCCGTTCTACGCCGGGGCTTGAGGAGGTGCCCATTATCCTGCTCACCGCTCTGGATGATGCCGCCTCTCGTATTGAGGGCATTCAGTCAGGTGCAGATGATTTTCTATCCAAACCGTTCGACCGCCAAGAACTGCGGGCTCGTGTAGCTACCATCATACGCCTCAATCGCTACCGCACTCTACTTGAGCAGCGCGAAAACCTGAGAGATATGGCACAACGCATGGTGACCGGGCTTGAAGATGAACGTATGCGTATCTCGCGCGAACTGCATGACGAACTGGGTCAGTTGCTAACCGCCCAGTTAATGGATATTCGTGACTTGCAATCAGATCTCACCATTCCACCTGAAGCCTTATTTGGGCGTTTGGAAGCGATCCACAGCCAAATGTATGAAGTCACTGTAAAAGTAAGGAGACTGGCTCACGACCTGCGCCCACCTTTGTTGAGCACTCTTGGGATGACACAGGCACTTCGAACCCATTGTTCTAAATTTTCGAGCAGCAGTCACATCCCGATCGAAATTGAGATTGATGACACCCTGAATAGCCTGCCAGATGTATATGGCATCATCCTATATCGGGTTTTACAAGAGGCGCTGACGAACATCGCCAAACACGCACAAGCCAGTCGCATTTGGGTAGAACTTGGGATCGATAACGATCAAGTGCGCCTGACCGTTCAGGATAATGGCAAAGGGTTGCCTGGCGAAAATACCGTCAGTAACGGCATTGGCATCGTTGGCATGAAAGAACGCGTCTCGTTGGTAGGAGGCGCGCTTGTCATCCGTTCGGGCAAAAATGGAGGCACCATTTTAGAGGTGTCTCTGCCGCTTAAAGCTGGAACCACCACTCATTCTAGGGAGGAAGTATGATCCGAATATTGATCGCAGAAGATCATCTCATGGTCCGTGCGGGCATCCGCGCCTTGTTGGAAAAAGTTGGCGATATGATGATTCTTGGTGAAGCTTCGAATGGGCAGGAAGCCCTTGAATTAACAGAAGCCCTCAAGCCTGATGTACTGGTCATGGATATTATGATGCCGCGCTTGAATGGTATTCAGGCGGCAGAACAGTTACGAAGCAGAAAAAGTAAAACTCATATTCTTTTGCTTTCCATGTATGCTGATGAAGGATTGGTGTATCAGGCATTGCAAAGTGGAGTGAATGGTTATGTGCTTAAATCTTCTGTTAGCGATGAACTGGTGCATGCTGTGCATGAAGTTGCAGGTGGCAGGAGATTCCTGAGCGAACCGATCTCTGAGATTGTAATGGAGAACGCCTTCAAGCCCCGTCAAACCAGTGACTTGGACCCTCTTGCAAGCCTTTCGCCCCGTGAAAAAGAGATCATGCAATTGATCGCCGAAGAACATACCAGTGCGGAGATTGCTGCTTTTTTATCCATTAGCGAGAAAACAGTCGAGAAGCACCGTGCCAACATGATGGAGAAATTACATGTCCGTAATCTGGCTGGGCTGGTGCGGCTCGCCGTCAAATATCGCCTTGTAGACCGCGACTTTTGATGGTGCAGCCGGTTTCGCTGGAATGCGGGTATTCTAGTATGGTCAGTTTTGCAGAATCGACCTACTCTCTACTAGAATCATACTATTTCAAGCGAGGCTTTGCTAGAGGATGCGCCTCTGCCAGAACGATCTACGTTATGCATATCCAAGGAATCGTCCAATGAACCTGAGCATGAAGCCTACCATTCTTATTGTTGAAGATGAACCTGCCGGGCAACTGGTGATCGAATCCATATTGCATGACCAGGGATATCAAGTGGAATTTGCCTCCAACGGAAAAGAAGCCCTCAAAAAAGCCGTAGATGTGAAGCCGGATCTGATTCTTCTGGATATTATGCTGCCAGAGATGGATGGTATTCAAGTCTGTCAGATGCTACGGAAGACAGGTGAGCTTGCCAAAACGCCCATCGTCATGTTGACCGCCTTGAACGACCGCGACATCCGGATCGCATGCCTCGACGCTGGCGCAGACGATTTCTTCACTAAGCCCTTCGACCGTGCAGAACTACGTGCACGGGTACGCTCGATCACGAAACTTAACCAATACCGTTTGCTTTATGAACGCAATCAAATGTTTTCATGGATCAGTGAACAATCGAGCGACGGCTATGTCTTGATCTTAAGCGGTGATGAGATATCCTATGCCAACCCTCGCGCACGTTTTTATCTGGGGTTAAATATGGAAAAGACCGATGCGCCTATGGGAGACTTTATGGATGTTGCAGCCCGTCAGTATGCATTGCATCCGCAACAGGCATGGATGAACTGGCCCGCACCCAATGATCCGTCTCTTGCCCGTTACCTCGTCCGCCCCGAGTCGAACACCTCTCATGAATTTTGGATCGAAGCATCGGTGTTTGAGATCCCAGAGGGAGTTCCCGGCTCCCGCATCATCCGCCTCCGCGATGTGACATCAGACATTCTGAACCGGCGCAACACCCGCAGCTTTGGCGAGGCGATCAACCATAAGGTGCGAACACCGATGACTCATATCATCTCCAGCCTCGATCTACTGGCGCGGCATGTTGCGCAATTATCGCAGGAAGAGATCGCCAAACTTTCAACAACAGCCCTGATGGGCGCAAAACGCCTGTATGAAACGCTTGACCGCATCTTAAAATATACAAACCTGTATGCAAGTGTGAACAACCAGGATGGATTTGAAATTTCGGAATTCAAGGATCTGCTTGAAAAGATCGCAGCAGAGATCGGCATCTCAACAGTGGAAGTGTCGGTGCATGAACGATTGAACGGGCTGAAGATCGTCCTGCCTTATCAGTCGATGGAAGTTCTGCTTTGGGAAATTTTAGGAAATTCAAAAAAATTTCACCCAGCGGGCACGCCCCATGTGACTGTGGATGTGCAACCCGGAGCTTCTCAAAACATCATTTTTCAATTTAGTGACAATGGCATTACTCTTTCGCCTAAGCAACTAAATACAGCTTGGCTGCCATATTTTCAGGGCGAAAAGGATTTCACTGGCGAAGCGCCAGGTTTGGGGCTGGGTCTTTCTACAGTGAGTATCATTGTTTGGGGGGCAGGAGGGTCAAGCCGTATGATGAACCGTGAGAATGAGCCGGGAGTGGTGGTCAAATTGACCATCCCAGTTGTACAAGGTGTTTGATTCACGCAAATGCCGGAGTATTACAATGAACGACAATAAAACAACAATTTTAATAGTAGACGATGATGCTTCTGCGCGAGATGTGCTTGTGTCTATTCTTGAGGCAGATGGATATCAACTGATTCTTGCGGAAAATGGTATTCAAGCTATTGAGCTGGCAACGGCGATCCTGCCAGATGTCATCCTACTCGATGTGATGATGCCCGGTATGGATGGGTTTGAGACCTGTCGCCGTATTCGTAATGAGAAAACCATTGCAGAAGTACCCATTCTTTTTCTAACAGCATTGGACGATCGTCAATCCCTTTTGACTGGGCTGGATGCCGGGGCAGATGACTTTATCTCCAAGCCGCCGGATCGATATGAATTGCGTGCCAGGCTGCTGGGCATTGCCCGGTTGAACCGCTATCGTAAGCTTCTCGATGAACGCCAAAGCCTTGACAACGCTCATGAACAACTCTTGCTTGCCTACGATAAGACCATCGAAGGCTGGTCACGCGCCATGGACTTGCGCGATAAGGAGACAGAGGGACATTCCAAACGCGTTGCCCAGATGACCATTAAACTGGCAGAATTTTTGGGGATTCAAGGCGAAGAACTTAGCTCAATTCGTCGTGGGGCACTCTTACATGATATCGGCAAATTAGGTATTCCAGATTCGATTCTGCTGAAAACCGATAAACTGGATGAGAGTGAATGGTCTCTTATGAAACAACATCCACAACTAGCCTACGACATGCTCTACCCTATTGAATATTTGCGCCCTGCTCT
>JBDKJK010000035.1:0-3424 GCA_039796675.1 Chloroflexota bacterium | reverse complement strand
TAAGGTCGATCGTGAATTTGGGTGTGGGTATTCCCAACTCTTGAAAAAAAGATTTTTCAATGAAGCGGTCTTGCGCTTTTTCCAATGCTAATGATGGCGGATATACAGGGATAAATTTTTCCAAATGTCGCGCCGCTTCCACAGGGACATTCTCAAACTCGTATGTGATTACATCCAATCCGTTCGCGAACTGCTCAAGTGCGGAGGCGTCCGCGTAGCCCAATGCCAGATGGTCAGCGAGCAAGCCTGCGGGTGAGTCGGAGGCGGGGTCCAGGAAGCGGAAGCGATGTCCGAGCGGATATCCTGCCAGGGCGAGCATGCGTCCCAGTTGACCTGCTCCCAAAATGCCGATGTTCGTCATTCGTGATTCTCTCGCGGGTCGGGGTTATCCAAAACGGATTGGGTTTGCGCGGCGCGATAGGCGAGCAGGGGCGCGAGAAATTCGCTGTGCTTGTTGGCAACGATGGACGCCGCCAGCAACGCCGCATTGACCGCGCCCGCGCGACCGATGGCGAGCGTGCCGACGGGAATGCCCGCGGGCATTTGCACGATGGAGAGGAGCGAGTCCATGCCGTTGAGAGCCTTCGATTGGACAGGCACACCCAGCACGGGCAGATGCGTTTTCGCGGCGGTCATGCCAGGCAAATGCGCCGCACCGCCCGCACCCGCGATGATGACTTCAATGCCGCGTTCATGAGCGGACTCGGCAAATTGAAAAAGCAGATCAGGCGTGCGATGTGCCGAAACGATTTTGACTTCGTAGGGAATGTTTAGTTGGTCGAGCGTTTTAGTGGCGTGTTCCATCGTCTCCCAATCAGACTTGGAACCCATGATGATGGCGATCAGTGGATGTGTCATAGCAACTCTTTCAAATTGTTGAGCAAGCGTTCTTCGATGGGATATTCACCCGCTTCAAAAGTTTTGCCCGTGAGCATTTCGTAGATGGTGATATAGCGTTCACTCGCCGCTGCCCAAAGTTCATTCGGCATGGACGGAATTTCACCATCGCCACGATAACCTTTGTCTGTATAGGCAATGCGCACAAATTCTTTGTCGAAGTTTTCGGGTTCTTCGCCTGCGTTGAATTTTTCTTGGTAGGTATTCGCTTTCCAATAGCGGGATGAGTCGGGTGTGTGGACTTCGTCAATGAGCATGACGCTGCCATTAGGCGCAATACCGAATTCGTATTTGGTGTCCACGAGAATCAAGCCTGCTTTATTGGCAACTTCCTGTCCGCGTTTGAAGATGGCAAGCGCAGCGGCTTGGACTTGCGCCCAAGTCTTTTCATCGAGCAAACCCTTCTCGGTGACTTCGGCGCAGGTCAGGCGTTCGTCGTGTCCTGTCTCGCCGCCTTTGGTGGTGGGGGTGATGATCGGCTCGGGCAGGGTTTGATTCTTTTTCAACCCTTCGGGGAAGTCGTAGCCGTAGATCGTCCGCTCGCCGATGGAGTAGCGATACCACAAGGCTGTGGATGTGACACCCGTGATGTATCCGCGCACGATGACTTCGATGGGTAACGGCTGAAAAGTGGTGACGATCGAAGCATTTGGGTCGGGTGTAGAGATGAGATGATTTGCGATGATGTCTCTTGTCTGCTCGAACCACCACGCGGAAAGTTGATTGAGCACCTGTCCCTTGTATGGGATTTTGGCAAGAATGCGGTCAAATGCCGAGAGCCTGTCCGTGGTGACGATGAGGCGTTTGCCATCGGGTAAGTCATACCACTCGCGGACTTTGCCCGTCTGCTTGTTGGGTAGAGGGAGATTCGTTTCGCCGAGCGCAGAGGGGAGTAGTTTTTTAAGTTCTTCTTTTGAAATCATGTTTTCTCTTATTTGTCATTCTGAGCCGCGAAGCGGCGAAGAATCTCTACGATTATCTTGGAGACCCTTCGCTATCGCTCAGGGTGACATTAACTTATTTGATTTGCGTACCTCACGCCATTCTCAAATAACACCAATCCGCTGTTGCCTTTCACACCGCGTGTCCACTGCGGATGTTGGTGGGGGTGGATGTGATTCTCGGGGTGGGGCATGAGACCGAGCACGTTGCCTTGCGGGTTGCAAATCCCAGCGATGTCGAGCATGGAACCATTCGGATTGATGGGGTACTCTCCGTTAGCGGGAGTGCCATCGGGATAGATGTAGGTAAGCGCGATTTGGTCATTCGCAACGAAAGAAGAAAGGGGAAAGAGTTCTGATGTTTGGAAATTGCCTTCACCATGTGCAATGGGACAGAAAATCGTATCTTCCAAGTCTTTTGTCCAAATGCAGGTTTGAGAGACAGGCGCAAGATTTACCCAGCGACATTCGAAATGACCTTCGGCATTGAAGGTGAGAGTCGCGCCCTCACCCCTAACCCCTCTCCCGCTGAGAGAGGGGGACTCACCTGGCAAAATCCCAGACTTGACCAAGGCTTGAAATCCATTGCAAATGCCGATAACAGGTTTGCCTGATTCGACAAAAGCGGAAATCTCTTCATTGAAATAGGAGTTCAGATCGAGCGCGAGTAATTTGCCAGCACCGAGTGAGTCAGCATACGAAAATCCGCCTGCGACGACGAGCATTTGATAATCGGCGAATCGTTTTTTGCCAGCGCGCAAGTCATTAAGCGGAACGGGATGCGGGTCCGCGCCAGCAAGAGTCAATGCTTCGGCGACGTCGTAATCGCGGTTGGTGCCGTGGGCTTGGAGGATGAGGGCTTGAGGTTTCATGAGTTAGAGAGTAGATATTAGATAATAGAGATTAGAGGGGTGTGTTGAAGGCTTTGGTGAGGTCTTCAACGGTGATGGATGTTTCGCCGAATTTTAGAATTGGGTCAGAGATGACTTGCCCTAGTTTTTTGAATGGCAGGTCGTTGAATGTCTCTTCGAAGCGGGTGATATCCGCAGGAGAAACTTCCACGAGTAAACAGCCTGTGGTCTCGCCGAACAGGTCACGGGTAGAAAGAGGCGGGGTGATATCCAGCCCCAAACGCCCGCCAATGCACATCTCCGCGGCGGCGATAGCCAATCCGCCTTCAGATAGATCGTGTGCGGAGCGGATGAGGCTCGCATTGATGGCGTTGTGCAATGCTTTGTAAACCTGCGGCGTGATTTCTGAAACGTGCGGGATGGCTTCGTTGATCGTTGCGTCAAAATGCGAGCCGCCAAACACGGGCGCAAAATCGCCGATGAGATACAGCGTATTGCCCACTTCTTTCAAATCCATCGTGACGGCTTTGGTGATGTCGTCCATGATGCCAAGCGCGGAGATGAGCAGCGTGGGCGGGATGGCGTGACGTTGACCATCCGTGCCAAGATATTCGTTGTTGAGTGAGTCCTTGCCGCTTATGAAGGGCGTGCGGAACAAGAGCGCCGCATCATGACAGCCGCGGGTTGCTTCAACTAGTGAGCCTAATGTTTCGGGACGGTTTGGGTCGCCCCAGC
>JBDKJK010000034.1:0-3610 GCA_039796675.1 Chloroflexota bacterium | reverse complement strand
TGCCGAGCACTCGAACGAGATTGCGGCGTCGCTCGGTGCTTCCAAGCACATTCCTGTAAAGGTGGTTTTCAAACCCGTCCTCACCACGCCCGATGCGATTCGAGATTTATGCCTTGAGGCGAATTCGTCCAAGAGCTGCATCGGTCTCATCGCGTGGATGCACACCTTCTCCCCCGCCAAGATGTGGATCGCAGGCTTGACCCTGCTCAAGAAACCGTTCGCACATTTGCACACGCAATACAACCGCGAAATTCCGTGGGCTGATATTGATATGGATTTCATGAACCTCAACCAAGCCGCGCACGGTGACCGTGAATTCGGTTTCATCGGCAGCCGCCTGCGCCTCGAACGCAAGGTGGTGGTGGGTCACTGGGGCGACGACTCGACTCAATCCGAACTTGGGGTGTGGGCGCGCGCCGCGTCCGCGTGGGCTGATTGGCAGGGCGGCAAGGTTGCCCGCTTCGGCGATAACATGCGCGAAGTGGCAGTGACCGAAGGCGATAAGGTGCAGTCTGAAATTCAATTTGGCTTCTCAACCAATGGCTATGGCGTTGGCGATCTAGTCAAGTATGTCAATGACGCCACCGATGCTGAAGTGGATGCACTCATCAAAACCTATCTCGATGAATATGATGTTGTGGCTGAACTCAAGCCCGGCGGCGCAAGACATTCATCTCTGCGTGATGGCGCCCGCATCGAACTCGGTCTGCGCGGATTTTTGAAAGACGGCGGCTTCATGGCGTTCACCGATACCTTTCAAGACCTGCATGGTCTGAAGCAATTGCCCGGTCTCGCCGTCCAGCGCCTCATGCGCGATGGTTACGGCTTTGGCGGCGAAGGCGATTGGAAGACCTCCGCACTCGTGCGTGCCATGAAAGTGATGAACCACGGCATGAAGGGCGGCGTCAGTTTTATGGAAGATTACACCTATCATTTCAGCGCCAACGGTGACAAAGTACTCGGCGCGCACATGCTCGAAATTTGTGAATCCATTGCCGCTCACAAACCAAAGCTGGAAATTCATCCGCTTGGCATTGGCGGCAAAGAAGACCCCGTACGCCTCGTATTCGACTCTCAGTTGGGCGCCGCGGTGAATGCCAGCCTCATCCACATGGGCGGCAGATTCCGTATGATCGTCAACAAAGTGGATGTCGTTCCCAACGAAGCGCCGCTGCCCAAACTTCCAGTGGCGCGTGCGCTTTGGGTTCCGCAACCCAGCCTCAAAGTGGGCGCTGCGGCGTGGATCTACGCGGGCGGGGCACATCACACCGGCTTCAGTTACTCGGTCACTGCCGAGCATCTGCAAGACTTCGCAGACATGGCGGGCATTGAGTTCCTCGTCATCGACGAGAATACCCGCATTCCTGAATTCCGCGAGAAGCTGCGCTGGAACGATCTGTACTATCACTTGAATAAAGGCTTGTAAATTATCAAACCCTAAAGGTCTTTGAGACCTTTAGGGTTTCTTTTGAACGAAGGAATCACATCATGCAATATCGCGAACTTGGACGCACTGGCTGGAAAGTTTCCACCGTTTCATTTGGGGCATGGGCAATCGGCGGATCGTGGGGCAATGTCGATGACAAAGAATCCCTTGCGGCTCTGCATCGCTCGATTGATTTGGGTGTCAACTTCATTGATACTGCCGATGTTTATGGCGATGGGCGTTCAGAGCGTTTGGTGGCACAACTCCGCAAGGAACGCAGTGAAACCATTTATGTGGCAACCAAGGCTGGGCGTAGGCTCGACCCGCATGTAGCGGGTGGATATAACCGAGTCAATCTCACGGCATTCGTGGAACACAGTTTGAAAAATCTCAACACCGAAGCTATTGACCTGCTGCAACTTCACTGCCCGCCTACTGAAGTTTTTTACATGCCTGAAACGTTTGGCGTATTGGATGATCTCGTTAAGGCTGGCAAGCTACGCTTTTACGGTGTGAGCGTGGAAAAAGTGGAAGAAGCGCTCAAAGCCATGGAATATCCGAATGTGCAAACGGTGCAGATCATCTTCAATATCTTTCGGCAACGACCAGCGGAGTTGTTCTTTCCCGAAGCCATTCGCCGCAAGGTGGGTATTCTGGCACGCGTTCCGCTCGCCAGTGGACTGTTAACGGGCAAGTTAAGTGCTAAATCTACATTTGAAAAAGATGACCATCGTGCCTTCAACCGTCACGGTGAATCCTTTGACCGCGGCGAAACCTTCTCAGGTGTGGATTACGAAACCGGTTTGCAAACCGTTGAAGAACTACGTCCGCTCATCCCTGCAGGTTGGAGCATGCCGCAATTTGCCCTGCGTTGGATTCTGATGCACGACGCTGTCACCTGCACGATTCCCGGTGCAAAGAATCCGGCTCAGGCGGAGGATAATGTTCGGGCGGCAGAGCTGCCGTCCCTGAGTAATGAGGCGATGAAAAAAATTCGCAGCGTGTATGCGTCTCGCATCCGCAGTCTTGTTCATAATTACTGGTAATGCCAATCTATCTTAGTGAGGTGCATCATGATCTATGGCGAGGTTGAAGGCGTAAACAAACCGGTTGCTCGCGTTATTCAAGGTACAACCATGATCGGTAGTGATCTCAATGAAATGGAAAGTTTCTCTCTTTTCGATCAAGTATACGAACTTGGATGTAATACATTGGATACTGCTCATGTGTATGCAGGTGGCAACAGTGAACGCATCCTTGGGCGATGGATGCAAGCACGCGGGCTTCGCGAGAAGATGGTCATCATTACCAAAGGCGGAGCGCACTCAGAAGACCGCCGCAGGATGACCTCTTTTGACGTGACTGCTGATCTTTTTGATTCACTGGCACGCCTCAAAACCAATTACATTGACCTTTATCTCCTTCATCGTGATGATACAAACCTGCCTGTTGACCCGATCTTGCATACCTTGAACGAACACTTGCAAGCGGGGCGTATTCGTGCATTTGGCGCTTCGAACTGGTCGCATCAACGCATGCAAAAAGCCGCAGAATATACCAAAGCAAATGGGCTGAAGACATTTGCCGCCAGCAGCCCGCAATACAGCCTGGCAGATTCAAATGCCGAACCTTGGCCATTATGTTTAAGTATCAGTGGTGACTCTGGGAAAGAAGCTAGAGAATGGCATGCCAGTACGAACACGCCCGCCATGGTTTGGTCACCGCTTGCAAGTGGATTCTTTTCCGGCAAATTCCGCCGCGACAACTTGCATACTTTTGATGAACGTGAATGGGATGAGGTTGTTGTGCGAACCTATGCCACAGAAGCTAATTTTCAACGGTTGGAGCGTGCTGAGTCTTTGGCAAAGAAAAAAGGTGTTACTGCTGCACAGATCGCCTTGGCATATGTGATGAATCAGTCCATGAACGTTTTCTCAGTAGTGGGTTCACATAGCAGTGAAAAATTTAAAGCAAATATCGATGCCGCCAAATTGAAATTAACCAGCCAGGAACTCGCATGGCTGGATCTGAAAGTGGAACAACCCTCATGAGCAAACGCACCCTAAAAAATGATTTCTTTGAGCTCGAATATCTCACCCATTCTCTGCGCATCTCTGCCATCACGCCAAAAGGCAAAGCAAACCTGTTGGTAGACCTGAGCGGTGAAACACCCGTCTCAACACC
>JBDKJK010000033.1:0-3398 GCA_039796675.1 Chloroflexota bacterium | reverse complement strand
CATGGTATGTAAAGAGAGAAGTAACAGGAACTTGTGAGACCCTCATTGTAAATATTCGTCCATCCCATCTCATGACGAATCGAATACGCCAATAGACAGGGCTTGAGACAAAGCGACTTTGCGTTCCTCAGTCATTGTCCACGGTAGAAAGGGGTCAAGGTCTGATGGTGTATTTCCGCCATTCTCGGCGCATGCTTGTAAGAACGCATACAGCCAGTGATGCAGATTGATATTCCACAATTGCAGCGTCTGAAATACAGAAAACATCATGGCTGCCAATTCAGCGCTCCAGATGCTACCCGAGCCATAATAATTTTTCCTGCCCATTGCCGGATTGCGGATAACGCGTTCGGCAGCATTGTTATCCATCGGGATTTCAGGACGCGCAACAAAATGCGTCAGCCCCTGCCAGTGATTTTTCAGGCTTTCGAGAACTTTGCGCTCGGCATGGTGCAGCGCTTTGTCCGCCAGATGTGCCGTGCAGCGTTCTTCCATCTGCGACAACTTGTCTGTCAATGCAGTATGACGGCGGTGAAACGCTTTAGACTGCTCTGTCAGTGGCACTTCGTTATCCCAAAATTGCAGGCGGAGTTCATTGTGATGATAAAGCTCGCCGATGTCTTCTACCCATCGCAACATCCGCGATTCTAGTTCAGGATGGCTGCGTGCGGCATCGAGAAAATCCCGCCGCACATGCGCCCAGCAAAATGCCAGAATGATAGTTGTCATGCTGTTCGCCAGGCATTTGTAAACGGCGTAGCGGTCACAAACGATGATAATTTCCAACTCGCCCATCGCTGCGAAATGGATTTTCGGCGTTTCCGCGCTACGTGTGGGACTGACCCGGAAAATGACCGCACTGGCGGAGCGCGTCGCCCACAACCACCAGCGATAGCCGGTTTTACCTTCCAATTGTGCAAAAACTTTCCAGCTGGTTTCATCGCTGTGAAACAGGGTCTCGCTCATTTGCCGAAGGTAAAATGCCTCCATCAGTGGCTCAAACAATGGCGCGATACGCTGCAAACCGTCGGTCAGCGTGCCTTGCGCCAAAGGGAGTCCATGATGCTTGAAGTCAGCACAAATGCGGTTGAGCGGTCGGGCGTGATGGAATTTGCCGAGCAAAACTTCCGTCCATACTGAAACTCCGACCGGACTTTTGGCAATCAGACGTGGCGCAGGCGGCGCGGTGATAATGCCAGGTGTTTGCGGGCATTGGCAGCCCTTTTGGTAACGCGGACGTTTGATGTGGCGAATATGCGGACGGATTTGAATTTCGATGATGTCTGACTCTTCGTAACCGGGAAACGGTAGAAAAGCCCCGCCACAATGCGGACAGCACTTGTCGTCGTCTGCCAAATCGCGGATTTCCTCCACAATCGGCAGATTAGGACGCGGCGTCCGTTTATGCCCTTTCGCACCTTGTTGGTGCCCACGTTTTTTCTCCGAGCCTGATGTTTCAGGCTTCTCCACCTTATCCAGCCCGGATGACTTCTCGCTCTTTTTACCGTAGAGCCGTTGCCTCAAATCACGGTTTGCCGCCTGTAACGTTTCCATCTCTTGTTCCAGAACGGCAATGCGCTTTGATGCCTGTTCAAATTGTGGCTCTATAGTACTTTGCTTCCCATTTGGTCTGGATGTATTCGGCTTTGTTGACCGTGACCGTTTGCATAGAAAACGGCGTGCAGTTGACCTCTGGTTCTACAGGTGGCGCACTTGGCAAGGCGGGCTGATGTGATAGGGCTTGCATCTCTCTATTTATAACGGATTTCAGGGCGAAGGTAAACTGCGTAATGGGATGGACGAATATTTACTGTCAAGGTGACTTAACTTGTTGTATAATAAGATTATTCATGTCTTTTGTTCCACACTCGTTAGGGGGATACAATGATTTTCAACTTAATTTTGAATAAATTCAGTGAAAGAAGTCCAATCACTGTGATGGTTCAAGGATTACTTGAACGTCTGCTTAATGCAGACAAAATAGATAGATGGTTTAACGCAACGGCGGATGTTCAATACACGAAGAAAATACTTTTCTCTTCATTGGTTTCAATAATGCTGGAAGTAGTTTGTCGTGTTAGAGATAGTATCTATTCTTCTTATATCAACTCAAATATAGATGCCAGCCGTCAGGCTGTCTATGAAAAGTTACAAAATACTGAAACGAAAACAAGCCAATCTATTGTGCGTTATATTGGTTCAGAATCAGCGTCTATTATCAATGAAATGAAAGCGACCCAGCCACCTTTAGTCGCAAAACTAAAAACAAAATTCTTAGATGGAAACTGTATTGAAGCCAGTGAAAAAAGACTTCAGGTACTCAGAAATACAAAAGCCGGTGCATTACCTGGAAAATCTTTGGTTGTTTTTGACCAAGAAACTAATCTGATTATAGATGTCTTCCTGTGCGAAGATGGACATGCTCAGGAACGTTCATTATTACCATCCGTAATAGAAACTATCAAAGTAGATGAACTCTGGTGCGCGGACAGAAATTTCTGCGTATTAAATTTTCTATTTGGACTACACAACAAAAAAGCCTATTTTGTAATTCGTCAACATGCGAGTACGCCATATATCTCATTGTCTGATAAGGTATTTATCGGCAATTCAGAAACCGGTAAGGTCTATGAGCAGCGCGTCCGCATAAAGCTTGATGAAAAAGAAATCGACCTCCGCAGAATCATTGTGGAACTCAAAAAGCCAACCCGTAATGGTGATAAAGAACTTTGCCTATTTACCAACCTGCCAGATGATAAAGCAGATGCCATCAAGGTTGCTCATATTTATAGTAAACGCTGGTCAATTGAAACGGCATTTCAAAAGCTTGAAAAATATCTAAATTCAGAAATTAACAGTTTGGCTTATCCTAAAGCGGCATTGTTTGGTTTTTGTATGGCATTAGTTGCATTCAACCTCTATGCTGTTGTGATGGCAGCAATACAAGCTGCACACCCAGACAAAAATATTCATGATGAAGTTTCTGATTATTACATTGCAAAAGAAATTTCAAACACACTCAATGGGATGAATCTAGTCGTTGAACAAGAAGATTGGATGCCTTTGGTAAATTGTAGTTTAACCGAATTTTGCTGTTTCCTGTTATCGCTTGCCAGCAATATAGAGCTTAGAAAACTTAAAAAACATAAGCGTGGCCCTAAAAAACAACCCCTTCCAAAAACTGAACACAAAGGAAAGCCACATGTTTCTACAGCACGATTACTTTCTTTATGCAAGTGAATCACCTTGACAGGGCTGCTTATTCCCCCAACACCACCGGCAAACCTGCCTCTTTCCATTCTGGGAAGCCGTTTTCCAGGCGGCGGGCGCGCAAGCCTTGTTCGCGCAGTTTTTCTACCGCGCTATAGGCCAGGACGCAATATGGCCCCCGGCAATAG
>JBDKJK010000032.1:0-2935 GCA_039796675.1 Chloroflexota bacterium | reverse complement strand
AAAGACCAAAGCTAAGGTCTTCTTCCATACCGATGGTGATGTCTTCCCGCTTCTGCCAGACTTTATTGAAATGGGCATTGATATTCTCAACCCTATTCAAACCTCGGCTGGCAAAATGTCTAACCTGCCAGAGTTAAAGAAGCAGTTTGGCAAAGACCTTATCTTCTGCGGTGCAATTGACACGCATCGCGTCCTGCCATTTGGTACACCGGAGGAAGTCCGCGCGGAGGTGAAGCGCATCATTGACGTTCTTGGCGAAGGTGGCGGATATATGCTCGCATCTGTCCATACTATTCTTGAAGATGTCCCTGCTGAGAATGTTCTGGCGATGGTCGATGCAGTAGAGGAATTCGGGTGGTATAAAAAATAAACTTCTGAAAACTCCACAGACGATATTACGTTTTATACAAGCCAATTGTTCATGGATTTTTGATTCGAACAAAAAGTCTTATCTCTATTTGGTAGAATCAAAACCCATAGGTGTAACTTGAAAAAAATATCTCCTTTCATTCAATGGTCTGTTTTGCTGGTTGCGATTCTTTTGCCTTTTCTGGTTATTCGCTTTTACCCGAAATTTCATCATTCATATGACCTGCGTCTCTTTCGAGAGTGGTCTGAACCCTGGCAGGAAGACTGGCATAGCGTATATATTAATTGCGAAACTTGTGCCTATCCTTTCATGGGTACGTTTTTTTCCAGCGGGGTGATGAGTATGATCGATTATAAGAATGTTGCACGCGTTATCAATCGCTTTCGATATTATCTCGCTGTTGTAGATGGACTCAACATCCTTGTTTTATGCTTAATCATGACCAGGCTTCAAATTAAGAATGCCCCGCTTTGGGCTGGGCTGATTGGTTTGTTGCCAACCTCATGGATTGGTTCATCGGTCTGGGGGCAGATTGATGGTATAGGGCAATTTCTAATTCTTTTATTTTTTGTTTTGCTCATCTGGTACAACTCAAAATCAAGGGGAAATGGCTCTTATTATGCCTTCCTTGTTGTGGCTGGGTTGCTACTCTCGCTGATGTTACTAACCAAACAATTGATCTATTTTAGTATGGGGGCACTGGGGTCGATTTTATTATTGAGTATTTTTTGGCATTCTCGAAAACCCATGCACATCATTTTCTCCAGCATTGCGGCAGGTACGGCGTTTATCTTGCCAGTTATTCTGGTAGATTTCAACCTGAAATTGCCCTCTCCTTATTTTTCTCATCTGCATTTTCTAGTTTCTGATAGAACCCAGCAGTGGGATATTATTTCTTCGCTTGGTTTTAACATCTGGGTTTTCTTTTTTAAAGACCTGCTTACTTCTGCGCGGGCTCCATTAATTTTCGATACACTCTCTCCCAATGGGTTGGGAGTTTTCCTTTTCCTCGCATTAACCCTCTTTCTTTTTTTGATGCTTGTTCGTGATATTCAACAACAGGCACACACAGGAAAATATAGTTTTGAACGTGGTCAAATCATTTCCTGTTTGATATATTTTTCTCTTGTAAACCTTACTTTCAATCTAACACTTACAGGCACTCATGAACGATATTTGTATCATTTTTACCCATTCATCCTCATGGCATGCCTGGGGTTGATTCAGCATTCTCATTTTTTCAACCGCACGTTGCTGGCATCTCTCTTTGCTGGAGCCGTGTTCTACAGCGGGTATTTATTTCTTTACCTTTCCGGATGGATCGATACAGCAGATCGAGGCATGATTCAAGTGGCGGCTCTTGTACATCTCTGCCTTTTTGTATATCTACTCTATTCATGGATTCGGAATTCCACCTCAAAAGACTCTGCCTCAACCTCAGCATGACTCTCTCTACTGAATTTATCCACGATCTGAAAAAGCGCTTCACCGGCGACCTGCGGCTTGACTCTGCTTCCAAAGTTTTATATTCCACTGACGCCTCGTCCTACCAGATCGAGCCGTTGGGCGTTGCCATTCCTAAAACGCAAGAAGATTTGCATGCCGCTGTGGAATTAGCAGCAAAATATCAGATCCCGATTCTCCCGAGAGGGTCGGGGTCTTCGCTTGCGGGGCAAGCCATTGGTGCGGCATTGATATTGGATTGTTCGCGTTACCTTGATTCCATCATCGAAATTAATCCCGAATCCCAATCCGCCATCATGGAGCCGGGAGTCATTCTCGCAAATCTCAATCGCGCCGCCGCCAAACACGGGCTGACCTTTGGACCCGACCCGGCTTCTGCCGAACGTGCCACTATGGGCGGAGTCATTGGCAACAATGCCACTGGCGCACATTCTATTTTGTACGGCATGAGTGCAGACCATTTACTCGAAGCCGATGTAGTCTTGAGTGATGGAAGTTTGGCGAAGTTTGATAACTCGATATTCGATATTCAGTCTTCGAATACTCGACTATCGAATATCGTTTCAGCTGTTCAAGAGATCAGGCAAAAATATGCCAATGCCATCAAACAGAATCACCCTAAATCATGGCGTAACTCGGCAGGCTATCGACTCAATTATCTTTTACCGTGGAGCCCATCCACACCGCCGCAATGGGATGTGAATGATTATGGTCTATCGTCTACGGTCTATCGTCCATCGTCTGCAATGAACCTGGCACCCTTATTAGCAGGCTCCGAAGGGACATTGGCAGTCATCCGCCGAATAAAAGTTAACCTTGTACAAAAGCCAAAACATACTATTCTAGGCATTCTGTCGTACGCCAGCATTGCCGAAGCCTGTGATGACGTTCCGCGCTTGCTGAAGATGAACCCCAGTGCCGTGGAATTGATTCCGCAGTTGATTTTGCACAATGCCAGGAGTGTCCCTGCGTACGCACGGCAAATGGGCTGGGTGGTGGGTGACCCTGCCGCAGTGTTGGTGGTGGAATTTAGTGGCGAGCAGCCGTCGGCGTTGAAAGAGGCGGTTCGTCGTCTTGGCGATGTATTGACCATTGCTGAAA
>JBDKJK010000031.1:0-3304 GCA_039796675.1 Chloroflexota bacterium | reverse complement strand
GGTTAAATGGGATTGGTGCTCCTGTACCATTGTATTAAGTGTATAATTTCATATCATTTTGCGTGGCAAAATGAAAATACCCCTACTCTCTATTGGAGGAGAACCGTATGAAACGAAATCTGTTTGCTTTGCTTTCGTTGCTCGTGCTTGCGAGCATGGTGCTTGCAGCTTGCGGTGGCGCGCCTGAAGCCACCGAAGCCCCCGCAGCCACCGAAGCCCCCGCAGCCACTGAAGAAGCTGCTGCTACCGAAGAAGCCGCAATGGCACCTGCCGGCACTGAGCCGATTGCATTCCCCGATGGTGGAAAATCTGTTACGCTTGCCTATGATCAGGAACCGGATGCAGTTGTTCCCTACTTCACCCAGATGTCCTTTGCTGTGTGGGTCACCCAGATGACCCTCGTCGGTTTGGGCGAGTGGGATGCTGATACCAACTTCGTCCCTGAATTGGCTGTGGAAGTTCCCACCGCTGAAAACGGCGGCGTTTCTGCTGACGGTCTCACCATCACTTGGAAACTCAGGGAAGGTTTGTACTGGTCTGACGGCGAACCCCTTACTTCTGCCGATGTGAAATTCACATGGGAAGTGGTGATGGATCCTGGTAACGCTGTTGCCAGCCGCACCGGTTACGATAAGATTGAAAGCATCGAAACCCCCGATGACACCACCGTTGTGATCAAGTTCGCCGAACTCTACCCGCCTTGGCCCACCCTCTTCACCCAGGGTCCCAACAATTCCGGTGGAATTCTGCCCAAGCACATCCTTGAAGGCAAAACCGCGCTCGAGACCGATCCGTTCATCCGCCAGCCGACTGTGGGCTCCGGTCCGTTCGTCATTACCGAATGGGTACCCGGCGACTACATGACCTTGCTCCCCAACCCGAATTTCTACAAGGGACGCGCAATCCTCGACCGTGTTCAGATTCGCTTCGTGGCTGACTCTGATGCTGCTACTGCTGCGCTTCAGACTGGCGATGTGGATGCCTACCCCAACTTCTCTGAAGGCAACATTCTCGGGCTTGAAGCCCTCGCTCCTGCGGTTGTCCTCACTGTAGACCCCGGTGCCAGCTTTGAACATTACTTCTTCAACATGGGCCGTGTGGAAGGTGTAGACGGCCGTGGTAAGGCTGACAACGAAGGCTTCTGCCCCTTTAAGGACGTTCGCGTCCGCAAGGCGATCACCCTCGGTATTAACCGTCAGGCGATCGTGGATAGCCTCCTCGCCGGCAAGACCACCGTGCCTGTCAGCCAGTGGCCCAACAGCAGCTGGACCAACACCAATCTCACTGTGGATGCCTACGATCCCGATGCCGCCGCCGCTTTGCTTGACGAAGCTGGTTACACCCTCGGTGCTGACGGCATTCGCGCTGGTGACTGCAATGGTGAAAATGTGAAGTTGTCCTTCAACTTCGAAACCACCACTGCTCCGGTCCGTATTGACATCGCCACCGCCGCTCAGGCAGACCTTGCCAAGATCGGTGTCGAGTTCACCCCGATCCATACCCCGGCTGGTACCTTCTTCGGTCAGTATGTGGATGGCGGTCCCTTGACCACCGGTAACTACGATATGGGTGGTTACACCACCGGTTTCTACCCGGATCCGTACACCGACAACTATTTGTGCGAAAGCATTCCTAATGCTGAAGCGCCAGATGGCACCAACTGGTATCACAACTGTGATCCGGCTCTCGGCGACCTGATCCAGACCTCTCTCGCGACAGTCGACCCCGTGGCACGCAAGGCGATCCTTGACGAAGCCCAGGCGGTCATTGCTGAGAACTACTATGTGATCATGATGTACTCCCGCGCCAACGTGATCGGCTCCACCCCGCGCTTCCAGTTCGGCGAATCAGGTGGTTTCTCTCACATCTTCTGGCAAGCTGAAGTTTGGGATGTCACTGAGTAATTTGCACGTTGTAATATTGTAAGAAACGAGAGGCAGGGTTTATCCCTGCCTCTCGACCAAGATAGTGCGCGCATTACAGCAACCTACTTTATTGCTGGAGGCTCCCCCATGTGGACTTATATCTTACGGCGTTCTTTTCAAGCTCTTTTCACGCTTTTGATCATTACCGTACTTTGTTTCCTGCTTACCCGTTTTTCGGGAGACCCCCTCGCGCAATACGCGGCCAATCCGCGCATGAGCGCTGAGGACAAGGAAGCCTTGCGAGAACGTCTTGGGTTGAATGACCCGCTCTATGTCCAATACTTCAAATGGCTCGGGCTCGCCGTTCAAGGTGACTTGGGAAATTCGTTCTTTGCCAGACAGCCGGTTAGCGAAATGATCGCACAGCGGCTGCCGAACACCCTGATTTTGATGCTTACTGCCGAGGTTTTTACGGTGTCTTTTGCCTTGATACTCGGTATTATTTCTGCTGTAAAGCAATATACCTTTTGGGATAATGCGATCACCACCTTTTCCTTTATCGGCTTTTCGATCCCCATTTTTTTTAGCGCACTCGGGCTGATGTTGATCTTTGCGGTCCAGTTTAAAGCATGGGGGTTGCCGTATCTCCCAACCGGTGCCGCCGTTTGGGATAAATCGGACCCGGTGGAATACATAAAGAATTTGATCCTGCCCGTTACCGCGCTTGCCTTCGTAAATACCGCTGGATACTCTCGCTTTGTGCGCACCAGCATTCTCGAAGTGTTGGGGTTGGATTACATCCGCACTGCGCGCGCAAAAGGGCTGACCAGCCGCGCCGTGCTTTTCAAACACGCGCTTCGCAACGCCGCCCTTCCGCTGGTGACCATCGTCGGGCTGGACATTCCCTTCCTGCTGGGAGGCGCCATTGTGACCGAATCGGTCTTCTCGTGGCCCGGCATGGGACGGCTGTTCTGGGAATATGCCCAGCGCAGTGATTATCCCGTCGTCCTTGGCATTTTGTTGATCATATCGTTGGCAGTTGTGGTGTTGACCATCGTAACCGACCTCATCTATACCTTTGTTGACCCGCGCATTCGCCTTGGTTAATTGGAGAAGTATACATGGCATCTGATATTGCTTCCCTCGATTCATCGTCCATTGGACGTGAAGGCGTTACTGGAAAAGTACTGACCCCTGGTCAGCTTATTTGGCGCAGGTTCCGAAAACACCGTATGGCTGTTTTTGGCATGGTTGGTTTCTGTTTGCTTATGCTCTTTATCATTTTGGGGTCCATTTATATCAGTGACGAACGTGCAAATGCGGTGGATCTACAAGCTCGCCTGAGCCCACCCGACAGTACAAATATTATGGGCACAGACAGCACTGGGCGCGATGTCTTTTCGCGTATTGTTCATGGCGGTCAGATATCGCTATTTGTT
>JBDKJK010000030.1:0-2593 GCA_039796675.1 Chloroflexota bacterium | reverse complement strand
GCGGCGCCTCCTGCGTTTATCTCGCGTGGATGTTCATCAAATCCGCTACCGGGAACTCGGTCTACGCCTCGCTCATCGCCTCGCTTTTAGGACTCACCGCCTCACACTTAATTTTTGGCTCACTCATCGAATCGTATATTTTCCTCGCTGCGAGTTTGCTGCTATTCTATGTACTCCTGCTAAAGGATAGACCCTTACCCGCACTCATCGCCGCCAGTATGATGACGATGGGCATCACCTACACAAATTTTGCCCAAAATGTGATCGCGCTTTTCACGCTCAAGCCAAACATCAAACAGATGATCCGCTTTGTGACCTCGGTGATTGTTTTGCTGGTACTGCTCACTCTGCTGAACAACCTGCTCTTCCCAGATGCGCACCCGTTCTTCTTTGTGCCGTCCACGCTTCAGGCGGAGCAACAAAATCTTTTTCCGCTGAATCAGCTGCGGGTCCAGGCATTGATGCGGGCGTTCTTCTTCCATAACATTGCCGCACCAACGCCCATCTTTTACGATCAAGATATTCCCTTCATCCAGTTCCGTTTTTTCAAACCGGAAATCAACGAGCTGAGTCAGTACGACCTGCCCATACAAAACCTCACTGCCTGGGTCTGGCTGGGATTCTTATTATTGGCGGGTGTGTTCTTTCTGTTGAACATCAAAAAAAATCCGCATCTGCGTTTATCACTCGCGTTGATGGGATGCATGGCGCTCAATGCGGGTTTGCATCTGCGTTATGGCAAGGAATTATTTTTGTACACACCAAACTGGACGTATGCGCTGATTCTTTTGCTGGGCATTGCATGGCATGGGCTATCGAACCGCAAATGGTTTCAGATGCTTCTGCTCGTGTTCCTGTTCCTGCTGGCTTGGAATAACAGCATCTTGATTGTGACGATAATAGATGTGCTGGCATCACAAGTGTAAAAATCTCACGCGAATATGCCTGTGGTAAACTCCCAACGCCTGTCATTTGAAATGAGAATCTTCAATGCTGAATAAACGCTTCCTTCCCGCCTGGGTGCTGGGACTTCCAATCAGTTACATTGCACTCGGTTTTTTAGATGCTTATTACACGTCGGTCTTTGAGATCATTCTGGTCTCTTTTTTTGTATCTACTCTAATTTCGCTATCTGTTCATTTTGTTTTGTTGAGACTAGTTCGAACCTTCAAGGCTCGCCGCATGGATGCCATTCTATCCATGATGATGGTTGGCGCAGTGCTCGCGTTCTTCATTTCGCTCGTCATGATGGCAAGTCGTTTCCCGCGCCAATTTGACATCACCACATATCAGTTATCCGTTGAAACATGGTTCGGATTTATTATCGGTAGCATCCTTGCCCTCCCCGCCACAATGTGGATCGTGCCTGCCGCCCGGCGCGCAAACTTTCAACAAACTCGGCTGTATAAATTCGTAAATAAAAATCTTGGCGGGCTGGTCATCGCCGCGCTATTCTTCTGCATCTATTTCCTGCTCGCTTCGATTTTTAACCAGCCCATTTTCAACTTCGACGACATTTTCTTCGACACCGATAGCAGACTCTACCGCTTCCGTTTCGGGACGGAACTTTATAAAGATTATTACGAACGCACGGTACATCCCTATGTGTTGATTATCGTCCGCCCGTGGGTGGGGCTGGTCTCTCTTTTTCTGAAAGGCGATATGCTCTACGGCGCGTTCATCATCACCGCGTTGACCGGCGCTTTGTGCGTATTTCTTGTTTGGTATTTTGTGAAGGAATCCTCCTCCAATCGACTCTACGCCCTGCTGATCGCTACCTTGTTCGGCGCTTCAGCTTCGCAACTGGCGTTTGGTTCACTGATCGAGAATTACATCTTCCTGGCAGCTACGGCGTTGATATTTATGGTGCTGCTGCTAAAGAACAGCCCCATGTACGCATTGGTCATTGCCGGGGCAGCAGCGTTCGGCATTACTATCTCGAACATCGCGCAGACGGTGATCGCGCACTTCATGGTGAAGCGTAATATTCCGCAGTTGATCAAATATGGCTTGATCGTTGGCGCGTTGATCATCCCATTGAATTTGCTTAATAACGTCATCTACCCAGGGGCACATCCATATTTATGGGCAGTGGATACATTGCAATACGAAGAAAAGAATGTCTTTGAACCCACTCTTCAACGCGCCAACTTTCTGGGACGGGTAATGTTGTTACATAGCTTCGTCTCGCCAGACCCGTTGATGCTGAAAGAAGATATTCCCTTCCTCAAATTGTGGATGTTCCGTGCCGCATTGAAGAAGGCGCCGTTGCAGATCGCCCGCTACGAAACGGATCTTGGCAACGCGCTTGTGGCTGTGTGGCTGGGGTTTGTAGCTGTTGGCGGATTGCTCTTTCTGAAAAACCTTTTCAAGCAGGATAACCGTTTCCCCTTTGCCTTCATTTTAATCACATTGTTTTCATTTGCGCTTCACATGCGCTATGGCAGAGATGTATTCTTATATTCCGCCAATTGGACGTACGCCATCACCCTCTTCCTCGCGCTGGCATGGCGGGAACTTTCCGGCAGGCGCTGGTTTCAGGTTTCGCTGCTGGCATTCGTCGCTTTGTTAATGGTCAATAATTCGAGGTTGA
>JBDKJK010000029.1:0-5631 GCA_039796675.1 Chloroflexota bacterium | reverse complement strand
AGTTTTTATTTTGGTATAACAAAAAAGGTTACAGGTTTACAACCTGTAACCTTTTTTGTTATTTATCTTGAATTACTTATCCATCAGAATCGCCACCGCCAGAGTCATCTCCGCCAGAGTCGTTGCCATTTGAATCTCCTCCACCAGAGTCGTTACCACCGCCAGAACTATTATCGTTACTGGTGTCGCTATTGCTGTTATCAGCACCAGCGTCGTTTGAATTTTCCGTCTCGACAGTAGGTTGGTCAAGGTTTTCCGGGGCAGGCGCCGTTTCAGACAAACCGCCATCACGAATTTCGCCAATAGTGATAGGGCATCCGCCGCAAAGCTGATAGCCCATCGCAAGGAATTGATTTGCCTGATCAACAGACATTTCTTCAGGCGCGCCAGGAGGTGGTTGAAGACCTTCCACATCTACTGCCTGTCCCGCTTGCATAGTTAGTTTTTGATCGCCACGCACAAACTCACAAGTTCCAGTTAAACAGGTAGCGGTCATAATTTTGGTTTCAGGGTTGTACTGAACACGGACTGTTGAACCGATCACGCCACCGTTATTCCCTTCAGGTGTTTCGATGCTAAAAACGGCTCCTTCAGGAAGCTGCTCAGCATGATGATCTAAAGCTGCTGCGCCAGACAAAAGCAAGATCACAGTGACAGGAACCTCTGCCGTGCCACCTAAAGTTTTGACTTCCACTTCAGAGTTGTTGTCTACAATGACCATGGTCTTGACATCGCGATAGAGTGCCACAATTCCATCGGCACCAGTACGGATCTGTGCTCCTACAACCAAACGCTGACCTTCCTGAGCAGCAGCATATTCTTCGCTGGCATTAGAACGTACTTCCACTGTGCCAACCACTTTAGAAATCTGCAAGAAAAATTCCGAACCAGCCTCAGAAACAGGCACTTCGGTTGTAGAAGCATCATCCGACGACGCTTCAGTGGAAGGATCTGCTTCTTCTATAGCTGGCGCTCCGCCGCCACAAGCCGATAGCAAAAGCACGAATACAACAACAAACACTGATAAAAATCTATACTTACTCATCGTTTTTCTTCTCCTCTGTTGGTTTTGACATGTTTTGCAAAACAAGCCAGAAATATTGTAGCTAAAAAGTATAAAAAAGGGTTGAACATTGAACCTATAGTTTTGTTAGCACATTCGAGATATGTCTTTCATAGATAAGGTAAAATTAGCTCCATGTTCAAACGAAACCCAACTCCTGCAGAACCCGCACAGCCCGTCCAAGCCGTAGAGCGTATCACTTCGGTGCTGGGTTCGGGTGTTATCTGGCACGGCTCCATCAATGGTTCGGGCGGTGTGCGCATTGAAGGCGCATTTGAAGGCGAGATCGCCCTGCGTGGCATGCTCGTCGTCGGCGAGACGGGACGCGTCACCTGTCAGAATGTGCGCGCCAATACTGTCATTGTGGCGGGGGCAGTGCGTGGAAATATCACCACCCAAAAGCTGGAAATCCGCGCGACGGGGCGTGTGTGGGGTGACGTGATTACCACTGCCTTTGTGACGGAAGAAGGCGCATTCCTGCGTGGTCAGATTCGGATGGAAGAATCGGTCGACCTTAATCTCGAGCCTGCTCCTGAAGCCACGCCTTCGGAAGCCGCTCAAGCCGAAGTCATCGCGCAGACGCCGATCCAAATCCCTGAACCTGCGCCCGTACCCGCATCCACACCTGTGAGCACACAACGTTTGCCGCGTAAGAAGAAGACAGAAGAATCCTAATGTAAGGGCGACCTTCACGGTCGCCCTTTTCTGTACGGACAGGGCAAGCCCTGTCCGGCTTGCCTAAATAAGGATGGGGGCAAGCCCCATCCCTACGAGAATCTATGAAATACGCCTCCCTCTCTATTCAAACGCAACGTGAATTTCC
Source organism: Chloroflexota bacterium (assembly GCA_039796675.1). GTDB lineage: Bacteria > Chloroflexota > Anaerolineae > Anaerolineales > Villigracilaceae > Villigracilis. The sequence goes on along the minus strand of JBDKJK010000029.1, from coordinate 3,745 downwards.
AAACAACGCCCGCACTCAGGGATTTGGCTGGCTTGTGCGTGCCGGGTATGTGACTCGTGAGAATCAGCTCCTGCCGTTGGGAGAAGCCATGCTAGCTCGATTACAGGCAAATGATCCTTCTTTCCTCTTTCATCTTTCCTTGCCGCTTCATAAAAACTACAAAGCCATCTATTTTCCGCTTTCTATCGGAAATATCGAACTCGCCCACTGTCCCTCTTGTGGATATGCCGAAGAGTTTGAACTGGCACAATTCAAAAAGACTCCACTGCTGCGTGAAGAAGAAAAGCCGTTGGAGAAAGTGTCCACACCGGAGTGTAATACGATTGAGGCATTGGCAAACCTGCTGAACATTCCCAAAGAGAAGACCGCCAAGGCATTGATGTACGTCCGCAAGGTGGATAATAAATTTATCTTCATCGCCGTGCGCGGAGATATGCAACTGAGCGAAGCGAAGCTGAGCAAACTCATCGGCGAGGTAAAACTTGCAGATGCAGAATCCATTTCAAGGTCCGGGGCTGAGGCGGGGTATGCGTCACCGATTGGATTACGAGAGGCGCTCATCCTCGTCGATGACTTGATTCCCGAATCGCAAAATCTGGTGGCGGGTGCCAATGAGAAAGGCTATCACCTGCTCAATACGAATTATCCGCGAGATTATGCCGCAGAGATGATTGCGGACTTGGTGCAAGCCAAAGCCGGGGATGCATGCGCAACATGCGGCAATCCACTTGAGGTGTTTTCTGCCCTTCAACTGGTTTCAAATGCTGAAATAAACTTCTCGAACTTAATGCTCGCGCTCGCCGAAACCCATCACGATGATAAAGGTTTGACCCTGCCTGCATCTGCTGCACCATTTGATGTGTACTTGATGCACGTACCCGGCAAGACAATAGACACCAAAGCCAAAGCTGAAGAAATTTATAGAAACTTGCAAAACGCAGGCATTGCGGTTCTATTCGATGACCGTGATGAACGCGCTGGAGTTAAATTCAACGATGGCGACCTGATCGGTTGCCCCGTGCGCATGACCGTTGGCGAAAAGGGACTTCAGAACGGAATGGTAGAATTGAAAAAGCGTTTATCTAGCACAGGCAAAATCTCATTAGATCAAATCCTTAATGTAAAAAACATTTCAGATCTTTTAGAGGAGACTTTATATGAATAACCCAACTCCAAAATTTAGCACACTTTATTTATGGGACTTCAACATCAAGAGCGCCGTTCAAATGATCATTGGTTCCCTACTCTTTCAGGTTGTTACGTATATGGGGTTTGGAATGTTCTACCCGCCCATAGTAATGATCTTAGCTGGGCTGACCGTTATCGGTGTTGTGTGGCTGTTCATGCGCTACAACCAGATCATGTCCACCTTTCGTGAAGGAATCACGGTGCAGGCAAAACTCACCGAAAGAGAAACCCTTGTCTCGCGTCAGGAAAAAGGACGTACCCGCCGCAGTTACTATGCCAAAGTCACGTACACGGTAGGCAGTGAAACCTTCTCACCCCGCACTCGCCTGCCTGATGACCCCCTTTTTCTCGGTGTGGATGATGACGGCAACATCGAAATCATTCTGCGCGAAGAGAAACCGGCTCTCTTCTTTTTTAAGCAAGCCTATCTGACGAAATGAACACTGGTTTATTCCCGCCGCCCAAACAGCGCGGACTTCTCATCCACGGCATGACCCTCCTCGTTCTAACGGTGGTGGTCATCGTTGGCTTTGTCCAACTCACTTCAGCAGATGTTGGCCCAGCTTTCCTTATTTGGCTTTTGGTTTCACTGGCGGCATTTGCGCCAATTCCATTTTTTGCTTACCGTGTCTTCGCATTGTATCGCGCCAGTTACGAAATTGACCGCGACAGCCTCGCCATCCATTGGGGTCTACGTGTTGAAGATATCCCTCTATCAGACATCGAATGGATTCGCCCTGCCGAAGATCTCACCCATCCACTTAACATGCCAGCCCTGCCACTGCCCGGCGGCTTACTTGGTATGCGCCGTCATCCTGATTTGGGTAGTGTTGAATTCATCGCATCAGACCCGAAAAAACTTTTACTAATTGCCACTGCCAAACGAGTCTTTGTCATTTCGCCCGACAACCCATCTGGTCTCGCGCAAACCTTTGCCCGCGCCACCGAGATGGGCAGCCTCGCCCCCACCGAAGCCAAGTCTGTCTATCCTTCGTTTATCGTTTCGCAAGCGTGGGAAAGCGGCATCGCACGATATCTCTGGCTTTCGGCGCTCTTCCTCAATATCGGCTTGTTCATTTGGGCGAGCCTCATCATCCCATCCACGCCGCAAGTGGCGCTCGCCGTCCAAGCCGCAGACAGCACGCTTGAAACCGTCCCCTCTTCACAGTTGATCATCTTCCCGGTTGCGAGTCTTCTACTCGCCGTCGCCGGTTGGATCGCTGGTCTCTATTTCTACCGTTGGAACCGTGAACGCATCCTCGCCTTTATCGTTTGGGGTTCAAGCACCTTCACCAGTTTATTGTTCCTACTCGCCGTTCTCTTCATCGTGACCACTCCAGTTTAAAAGTTAGAAGGTTTACAAGTTTAAACCTTTCAACCTATCAACTTTCAAACCTTCCAACTCTCTCATGCAACTTCTCCTCGGTTTTCTTCTCGCCCTCATCATCGCCTTTCTTGCATACAAAGCCCGCAGCCTCAACCCAAGCGGAGCCGTCGCAGCCGCATTCACCGGCACGATCATCTTTGGCATTGGGGGTTTGAATTGGGCAATTCTATTGCTCACTTTTTTCATCACCTCATCCGCATTGAGCCGTGCCTTCAAAAAGCGCAAAGCCAAACTCGAAGAAAAATTTTCCAAAGGGCATGAACGTGATGCCGGGCAGGTCTTTGGCAATGGCGGCATAGCCACTCTCTTCGCCGCTCTGCACTTTTTTTATCCCAATGAGGTCTGGGTATGGGTCGGGTTTGCCGCATCGCTCGCCGCTGTCAATGCCGATACCTGGGCAACTGAACTCGGTGTGCTGAATCCCAACCCTCCGCGCATGATTACCAACCTCACCAAACAAGTGGAAAAAGGCACCTCAGGCGGAATCTCGCTGGTGGGCACACTCGCCTCCCTAGCTGGTTCCGCATTAATCGCCTTCCTCGCCTCTTTCCTAACGGATAACTGGTCGCTGTTTCTGCTGGTTACTCTCTCAGGGTTGGCTGGTTCTCTCTTCGACTCGTTCCTCGGCGGCACAGTCCAAGCCATGTACTTCTGCCCCAAAGACCAAAAGGAGACCGAGAAACATCCGCTCCACACCTGTGGCACAGAGACGGTTCACATCCGCGGCTGGAAGTGGCTGAACAATGACCTCGTCAATTTTTCCTGCGGCGCATTCGGGACACTCATTTCATTACTTCTCTTAGGACTCTTCTAACATGACAATTTCATCCAAGCCCATTCTCGTCACCGGTGCAAGCAGTTTTGTTGGCATTCACACCATTCTTCAATTACTAGAACAAGGCTACAGCGTGCGCGGGACGATTCGTTCCTTATCAAAAGAGACCGAAGTCCGCGAGGCAGTGACGAAGTATGGTCAACCCAATGACCGGCTGGAGTTCAAAGCCGCAGACCTGGAACAAGACACAGGTTGGGATGAGGCGATGAACGGCGTCGATTATGTGTTGCATGTCGCATCGCCGTTTCCGTTATTTGAACCTGAAAACGAAGATGAGTTGGTCATCCCTGCCGTGCAAGGGACATTGCGCGTGTTGCGAGCCGCGCACAAAGCTG
>JBDKJK010000028.1:0-3509 GCA_039796675.1 Chloroflexota bacterium | reverse complement strand
GCTGGCGGCGCGCTCAGAGAGGATGAGGCGGCGGCGTTCGCGGTCCACTTCCACAATGCGGACGGAGATCGGCTGCCCAACCATTTTCTGGTAGCGCTGTTCGGGCTTGTCACCCGTAGACTGCGCGCGGCGGGCGGCGCTGATCTGCGAAGACGGGATGAACCCGCGCAGGCTGCCGATGGCAGCAATGATGCCGCCCTTGTTAAAGCCAATGATCTTCGTGTCGAACACGGTTTCATCGGCGATCATCTTTTCGACATTCTCCCAGGCGATCTGTTCGAACGCACGTTTGAGAGAGAGCACAACATTGCCATTGTTATCTTCAGGGATGATAACGAATACGTCAAGTTCCTGTCCGACTTTCAGCGCCGCGCGCTCTTCTTCGGTCAGTTGCTCCAATTCCTTGCCAGCAACGACGCCCTCGGACTTCGCCCCAATGCTGATCAGGATCTGGTTTTGTGAAATACTTGCAATTGTCCCTTTGCGAATTTCGCCTGCTTTGGGAAGATCAATACCAAACGATTCAGATGCTAATAGCGACTCCATCGATTGATTGTTGTGATCTCCCTGCGCATTATTTGTCCCGCTCAGGGTTTCATTTTGATCCATCACTAGTGACTCCAGTTAAAAGAAATATGGACAAGATTATACAAGTGAAACGATAAGTTGACAACCCTAATAAGAGGAAGGAACACTAAATTTGAGCGTAAGTTTCAGAAAAAAGGGCAGTATAATCACCCGCTGGAGTAAACAAATGCCAGCCATTTTCCCCTTTACAGCCATTGTTGGACAAGAGCGCATGAAGCGTGCGCTCATTCTCAATGCCGTGGATACCCGCATCGGCGGCGTATTGATCCGTGGTGAACGCGGTACCGCGAAGTCAACTGCATCTCGCTCGCTTGCAGCGCTTCTCCCCCACGTCAAAGTCGTTCAAGACTGCCGTTTCGGTTGCGACCCAGATAAATCTGGCACCTGGTGTACAGAATGTAAAGAACGCTATGCAGTTGCAAAAAAATTGCCAACTTCCGAACGCGCCACCCCCTTCATCAACTTACCTGTTTCTGCCACCGAAGATCGCGTGGTCGGAACGCTCGACATTGAAAAAGCCATTCAAAAAGGCGAACGCCACTTTGAACCCGGTGTATTGGCAGGCGCGAATCGCGGCTTGCTCTACATCGACGAAGTGAACTTGCTCGACGATCACGTGGTGGATATTCTGCTGGACTCTGCCGCCATGGGCGTGAACACAGTGGAACGCGAAGGCATCTCCTTTGCCCACCCCGCGCGCTTCATTCTCGTTGGGACGATGAATCCTGAAGAAGGAGATCTTCGCCCTCAGTTGCTGGATCGCTTCGCCCTCTCGGTGGAGATCGTCGGCATCCGTGAAGCTCGCGAACGCATGACCATCATGGAACGCAACATTTCGTACGAACGTGATCCCGAAGCCTTCCGCAAGCAATGGCAACCCAAGGAAGATGAGCTCTCCGAACAGATCGCCAAAGCCCGCGAACTGGTAGACCAGGTCAAATACACGAGCCGCGATTTGCTCTCCATCGCCGCATTAACCGCCTCTCTCAACGTAGACGGTCACCGCGCAGATATGGTCATCCTCAAAGCTGCCCGCGCTGAAGCTGCATTTGAAGGTCGCACCAAGATCAACGATCACGATATCGCTCTTGCCGCAGAATTGACCCTGCCGCACCGCATCAAACGTACGCCCTTCCAGCAAGCCGAAATGACCACCGAACAACTGCAAGAACGCATTGAGCAGTTGGCGGGTCAGTCTATGCCGAGCGAAGAGGATGATGATTCCTCTGAGAGCCAAGAAAAAGGCAGCGAAACCGAGGAAAAAAAAACTTAAAGCTGGAAGATGAGCAAACCGAAGAAGGTCCGCAAGAGGGCAACCCCGAACCGATGGAAAATCGGGAAGTGTTCGCAAGCAGTAATGCGAACTGGTGGGAAGGCGGACAAAAGGTCAAAGCCGGTGAAACCTTCCAACCGCGCAAGCTCAACACTCCATTAGATAAACTCACTCGCAAGCAGGCGGGCAGACGTTCGCTCACCAAGACCGAACGCAAACATGGTCGTTACATCATGGCCCGCCCTGCTGGCGATAACCTGACGGATATTGCCTTCGATGCAACCATCCGCGCCGCAGCCCCCTTTCAAAAACAACGAACCGAAGAACGCAAGAAGCTCGCCTTCTCGATCAAGAAAAGCGACTTGCAACGCAAAGTCCGTGTGAAGCGGGTTGCGAATCTTGTCTTATTCCTCGTGGATGCTTCCTGGTCTATGGCAGTTGCCGAACGCATGAATGCTACGAAGGGCGCGATTCTCTCACTGCTCACAGATGCGTATCAGCGCCGTGATCGTGTCGGCTTGATTGTCTTCCAGAAAGACCGCGCTACGTTAGTGCTCTCCCCCACCAATTCCGTTCAACTCGCTCAACGCGCCCTGATGGACATTCCCGTCGGCGGCAAGACTCCGCTTTCGGCGGGCTTGTTCATGGCGCATGATGTCATCACCCATGAAAAGCACATCCACCCGGATGTAGAGCCGCTGTTGATCGTCATGACCGATGGCGCGGGGAATGTATCACTCGGCACATTGCCTCCACAAGAAGAAGGCTTCAAATTTGCAGAAATGATCGCCATGGAAAAGATCCGCTCGGTGGTAATCAATATGGAACACGCCGCCTTCGATCAGGGTCTCGCCCAACAGCTGGCAGATCACCTCGAAGCACCCTGTTTCTCGCTCAGTGAATTAAAAGCAGAAGTGTTGTATAACGCAGTCGTGGATGAAATGTCCAAGCCAAAGAAGAAGTAAAAATATTATTCCGTCATTGCGAGGAGGGTGCTCTCCCCGACGAAGCAATCTTATGATTAAGTCTGAGATTGCTTCGGGCAAGAGCAAGAACGCCCTCGCACGCGTGCCTGTTGCACGGTACAGGCAATGACGGGGCTACGAATCAAACCCCAACCCCAACGCATCCAACGTCTTCAACCAGAGATTTCTTCGTCCTTGATTTCGATCTGCCTGAACCAATGACCATTGGGTAAAGTTGATAATCGGCGAACGGAACGGTTCCGGTGGGAATGGGAAGGGTTTGGTCTTCACCATTTGCAATTCGGTCAGTTCGGTTTTCTCGCCACTCAACAAATCTAACATCACACGCGCACCAAAGCGAGAAGTGCCAACTCCCAAGCCGGTGTAGCCCATGGCATACGCCAATTTTCCGCCATAGGCTTTGCCCCAAAAGACGGCATAGCGTGAACAGGTATCGATCACGCCGCCCCATGCGTGCGTGAAGCGGACTCCTTGCAGCTGGGGAAAGGTTTGGAAGAAGTGCTCAGCCAAAAGACCGAAAGAGGCGGGGCGGTTTTCGAGATGCGGGGCAACTTCGTTATTGCGATGATAGATCGCGTCGAATCCACCCCACAGAATCCGCCCGTCTGATGTCATTTGCGAATAATGAAATTGGTTGTTGATGTCGCTCAAGCCTTCGCGCC